>JBCBLJ010001190.1:0-1663 GCA_038520195.1 Planctomycetota bacterium | reverse complement strand
CCTCCTTGAGTCTCTCGAGGAGGTGTTGGCGTTTGGGAGAACACTTGCGAGATCGCCTTGTTTTCCGAATTCGGGCCATGAAACGGGACTTCCGGTAGACAGATCGAGGGGACAAAACGAGCCAAAAACGTGAACAAACGTGGCCCACCAACCCGTCTACGCGTCAAAAGCCAGAGATTTGGCTAACGCCCGGAAACAGAAGTCCGAAGAATGTCGATCGAGGTCTCTCAGCAACGACCACCGCGGCCGCCGCCGGGTTACGGCCGGATCAGTTTGCCGTGAGCTTTCGCCGCAGAAAGGTCCGGGACGTGATCGCCGGAAATCGCTTCAAAGTCATAGAGTCGAAGCGTGTGCTCGTCGGCGTTGCG
Organism: Planctomycetota bacterium; assembly: GCA_038520195.1. GTDB lineage: Bacteria > Planctomycetota > Planctomycetia > Pirellulales > Pirellulaceae > Stieleria. The sequence continues at coordinate 1,295 of JBCBLJ010001190.1, read as the reverse complement.
ACGTGGTTTTGGCTCAAAGGACGTGTCATACCGCGCGACCGAAGAGACTTCGATGAGGAACACCTCGCCGATGGAGAAAGCGATGCTCTGACCTTCCATTTGGCCAATCAGCATCGGACGCTGATCGGGAATGTTCGGTACGCCGTCGGCCGTTGCTTCCGCGACCAGTTGACCATCGACGTAAAAGCGTCGTGAGTTTCCATCGACCACAAAGGCTCGATGGTGAAGCCCAAACGGAATGGCGTCGCCGAAGACGAGTGCGGTCGGCTCGATTCCCGGCCCCTGCATGGTTGCCTTGACATGCGCTAGCGTGATCCTTGGAGTGCTGCGTGACGATCCGATGCTGACGAGCGGGCCTTTCCAGTCTCGCACCCAGCCTTCAATCGTGAACGCCTCATGCTCATGGAGATCCAGGTGTGGCGTTCGCACATGCTGGCCGGCTTGTTCCAGTCGAAGCCCTTCGGTGAAACCGTATCCGGGTTGGTGACGCGGATTGGACTTCAGTGTACGGGCGACGCGAAAACCGGTGGACATGCCGGCCGAGTTCACACTCAGCGGCATCCATGAAGCGGTACGGAGATACTCGGGGCTATTGAGAGAAGTCCCACCACGTAGGGCGACGCTCGCGAGGCGACTCGGATCACTTGCCGATAGCGTTGCGGTTGTCGGAAAGACGTACGTGCGGTCGCTTGCCAGTCGGGACGATACCAACGCGCCTCGATTGGTTTCGACGAGATTGAGACAAAACTCGCGCACGTTACCATGCATGTCAAACAAGCCAAATTCATTGGGCAGCAGCCGAGCGACGGCGTGAAAACGCCCTTCGCTATTGGCCGCGTGCCAGGCAAATTGCGAAGTCGCCTCGATGTCATTGCCGAATGACCAGTTCGTCGCGGTATCGGCCATGCAAGCGTATTGCCATTCGAGTTCGGTCGGCATCCGGTAACCCGTGCGATCGAGCACGTCCAATTGCGTCCGGGCACCGACACCGAAGACACCCGCCTGGTCGGGCGCAAAGCACCACTGAGACTTCGGAATCCCTTCGCGCTCACTCAGCCAATTGCAGAACGCGGCCGCGGAATACCATTTGACCAACGTTTGTGGGGCATCCTCGGAAACACCCAGCGCGCGACCACTTTCATAATAATGATCGGTCTCACTGAGGAATTTTTCGAACTGCCGCACCGTCGCTTCGGTTGCGCTGATCGCAAACTCTCGCTCAATCCGACTGAGATGTTTCTGCTGAAAGAGCGTCCGGTTATCGCGGTGATTCGGCCCACCGGAATAGAATTCCT
>JBCBLJ010000412.1:0-7242 GCA_038520195.1 Planctomycetota bacterium | reverse complement strand
TCGATCTGTCGGCTTCAACGTTCAGGAACGTCTCCAATCTGTGAGCGAAGGTTCATTCGTGGCGATCAAGAGCATCGATGCGGACCGCTGGATCATCACGTCATGGGAGCCCAATCATCGAACTTGGACGAATCCGCCAGTGCCGTGTGTGCACTCCGATCCAATTTTTCCCGATTGCGAGCCCGGTGAAACGGTGAGCGTTCGCGGAGGACTCTGGTTCTTCGAAGGCACCGATGTCGAAGCGGAGATCTTACGTCGACGAGAAGCCGTGGTTGATTAGAGAATCAGACGTTTTGCGATGGCGCTGCCACTCGGCGGCCGCGAGCCGCAAATCTGTTGAGTAGTGTGTTGGGCTTAGGCATGCAGTTGCTCGACCGACCAACTGCTTCGACAGAGCTGTCCATCAAGTGTTCGCGGCGATACAAGTACTGCATGAATTGCATGAATGGTGCCAGCCACATCCAACTCCTTGCAGCCGTGGGTTTTCCGATGTACAAGACTGAGCTTGTTGATCCTCTCGGTACTGCTTGCGATTAGCGAGGTTGGCTGCCGAAGAGCAAGCGTTGTCTCACGTGGCCAACGCAATCGGATTAGGGTCACGTTCAACCCGGTACGATCGCACCCTGCGGACGACGGTCGTGAAGAGACTTTCGCTGAGGATGGGGATCCATCGCAGGATGGCGAAGGAGAGCTATTCCCTTTGTCTGGACTCGGGACCGCATACGAGGACGTTGCGGAACTTGACCCCGGGCTGTTGTTGAACGCGATGATGGCAAAACCGCTTTGCTTCTTCAGGATGTTGGGGTTGAGTTGGTTCAGGGTTCGGTAGAAGTGAGTGAGCCCACCGCCCTTGACTCTCGTTCACGGGCTTGGTCCTGACGTTAAGCGAAGCCGACTCACTGCGAACGAGGAAATACAGCGGGACTCTGCTTCCGGATTCAAGGGGCAGACGCGTCATTTGGCGATGGTGGTTGGCAACGAAGTCGTTTGTGTATCGGAGATCAGGAATCGCTTTTCCGGTCGAATTCTTGTGCGATGCAGGTCGATGGAAGCCGCGAAACGGCTGCATATCGTCTTGGTCGCCTCTCCTTAGTCCGGTACTTGAAGGATTCGGCGCGCCTTTGGGCGGGGTGAGCTGGGCCTGCCTACAATTCGTTCTGTCACTCTCAAAGCACAGTTGATGTCGACCGCCACCACACGCCGCCACGACCTGGACGCGCTGCGCGCCGGTGCGATGCTGCTTGGGATCGTGCTCCACGCGGCATTGGCGTTTGATCCTTCGATCCCATGGCCGATTCGTGATGTCGGGCAGTCGGAGTTTTACTCGCTGCTGATGCACTGGATCCATGGATTTCGAATGCCGCTGTTCTTTTGCCTCAGCGGTTTCTTCACCGCCATGTTGTGGCGGAAACGTGGGTTGAAATCGCTTCTGGGTCACCGATTCAAACGGATCTTTGTGCCGTTGGTAATCGGAGCCGTCACGATCGTCCCCGCCACCAACTATCTGACCGAGTGGGCGATTTCGCGTCAGTCGGGAAACGCCAATGCGCAAACCGACATTTGGACGGCGGCCAGACTGGGTCACGTCGCGGCGATGCAGCGGCTGATCGATGAAGGCCAGGACCCGAACGAACCCGACGCCGTCTTTCAGACGACGCCGCTCGCGATGGCGACGACGTTCGATCAGGCCGAGTCTGTCAGTCAGTTGCTCGAACTGGGAGCCGATCCCGATCGACGCGACGGACAAGGTTCGACAGCGCTTCACACCGCAGCGATGTTCGGATCCTGGAAGAGCGCCGAGCGGTTGGTCGACGGAGGCGCGGATGTTTCACTTAAGAACGCCGATGGTTTGACTGCCGAGGAGGTACTGTCGGTCGATGTCTCGACATCCGTCGCCATCGCAACTGCTTTCCAAATCCCTGTCGACGCAAAGCAGATCGTCGAAGGGCGAGAACGGATCGCGGAAAAGTTGGGCACCGAGCTACCCGAGAGCGTTCGTGCGACGGCCGGTGGGCAGGCGATTAGCTGGATCGTGTGGCTGCTCATCGGTCCAGTTCTCAATCACCTCTGGTTTCTTTGGTTTCTTTGCTGGTTGGTCGCGGCATTCGCCATTTACTCCTGGATTGCGCCGGCGATCGGACTGGACCGCATTTGGGGTCCCATTGTTTCCTCACCGCTGAGATATCTGTACTTAGTGCCGACCGTGATGCTGTTCGAGTTGACGATGCCATCGGCGTTTGGGCCGGACACGTCGATCGGTTTGTTTCCGCTGCCACACGTGCTGGCTTACTACGCGGTGTTCTTCTTCTTCGGAGCGATGTACTACGACGTGCTGGACCGTGGAAGCGAACCATCGTCAGCACGTGCCGGAAAATACTGGTGGCTGACACTTCCACTGGCGACCATCGTGTTTCCAATCGGCGTTGACTTGCACACGAACTTGTTCGGCTGGTTCAACGAGATGGACGCCACCGTCAAGTGGTTGGGCAAGGCGTTTGTCGAGAGCCTCTATGCCTGGTTGATGATCTTTGGCCTGATTGGACTGTTTCGCAAAGCGTTTTCATCTGAGAACCGAACGCTGCGGTACATCTCCGACGCATCTTACTGGCTATACCTTGCGCATCTGCCGCTGGTCATTGCGGTTCAAGGTTTCGTCGCCTCGTGGCAGATTCCCTCGATGTTCAAGTTCACGGGAATCTGTCTCACTATCACGGTAGGACTGCTGGTGGTCTATGAGTATGCGATTCGCTACACGCCCATCGGTACACTTCTGAACGGGCCACGCGCGAGGCCCGGTCAACGAAGCAATCAGCAGACCTCGCTCGGCTAGTGCGAGTGTCGCGGAAATCAATCGTGTTGCTTGGAGGTGTCAATCAGCTTCACTCTCCCTCGAAGGTGGAGGGTGCTCGGTGTCGCCCTCCCCGCGTTTCGATCAAATTGCGTGATTCGAAACGCGACCCTCCTATCCGGGCGGGTGAAGCTCACAAGCAACAGTCGCTCAAGCGGCGTTCATTCGTTCCCGCAGCCCAGGGCGGGCTTGCTAGCCGACTCAGTCGCTAGCGTTGACGAAGAAGGCTTGCGGAATCCAAGCCCCGCCGATCCAGTTCATGGTCGAATTCATGAATGCCCCGCCGGGCTTTTGATAGACCATGACGACGTCATCGGGAAGGATTCGAATCCGTTCTTTGGGATCGTTGATCGCGCGATCCATGTCGACGCGAATGTTGAGTTGTCGACCATCGGGCAGTTTCCGAAGGACCATCACGCGAGTGGCCTCACGAATGTAGCCGGGGCGACCGTTGGCGATGACGGCGCCGGAAAGTCCCAAAGGACCGCCAGCTGAACCGGTCGACATCGCGATGGCTTCGATGACATCGATGTCCTCGTCACGCGGAAGTGCGATCCGAGCACCGGGAAGCAAGCCGCCAGTGACGAAGTACTCGTTGCGTCGCGGTACAAACACGACGTCTCCATCGTGCAGGATGACGCTCTCGGGTGAGAACCCGACGGCATCGCATGGTGAAACCGCGAGCGGAATTCGGATCACGTTCGGATTGACTTCGATGCCCAGTTCGCCCGAAGTTAGCTTTTGCAGCATCGTGGCGTTCATGAACGCAGTGTTCTGTGCGGCCTCGCGGCGGATGACGAACAACTCGCGTGCTGCGTCGGTGCCGGGAAGTCCGCCCGTCGATGCCAGCGCGTGAAGGACATCGTTTTCGTAGATCGGGAGGTCGAGGACCTCGCCGCTACCGCGATGAATCTCTGGATTCGCTTCCGGTGGCACGAGTGCGACACTGGTGTTGGGCGTGTCTTCGCGAAGAACGATCACTCGACGGACACGGGGAATCTGCAATTGAATGCTGATCCGCTCGTTCCCTTCCTTCAAGATGTCTTTGGCGCGAAACGCATTGCGAACCGACTCAATCGCTTCCGGGATGGTTTTGCCCGCGACAGAGATTGGATCGATCAATGGCAACTCAAGCATGCCTTGTTCATCGACGCGGATCGGAAGGCCGGTGCTTGGGCCGACGACCGTGCCGCGGGGCGGGTAGTATCGCTGACTGATTGCTTGTGTCCGTTGCTGGACCGGCGTTTCATCTTCGTTGGCCGGGAAGACACCGAACACGAAGACCGAAAGCGTGTCACCGGGACCGAGTAAGTGCTGAGCCGGACGCTCTTGTCCGAGAGATGCATAGGAAATCGGAACCAGTGACTCGCGCGGACACTCGAACAGGTTTGGATCAAGTCGACTCGCGGGAATCGAGTCACGTGCGCTGGAGACCAAGTGGCACCCGGTACTCGTCAGCAGCATCACCAATACCGATGCGGCGCCGAGCATCCTGCGGGACAAGTCGTCACGATTTGGGCGCGGGGCTTGATGTCGAATCATCGCTGGATTCCTTTCGCGAGATGGTTCGTGAATGATTTTTTGTGGCGTCGTCTTTCGTGGCCAAACCGTGGCCCAGACAACGAGTTACTCGATCAGTCCGTCGCCGGCGTCGCCTTCGAAGTCACTCAGGACCGTTGGTGTTTCCTTTCGATCCGAGGGGCTCGCTTCGGGTTGAGGCTCATCGTCGACCCCGACCGGTGCCGGTGGAAGTGGCAACGTTTCTTCCGCGGCGTCGCCCGCTTGCGCCGGCTCGTTGGGAGCTTGCGCCTCCTCCATCACTGCCGGCTGATCCATGGCGGGCAATTCTTCGTCGGCCGATGGAGCCGGCAGCGTGACCTCTGCGATCTCAGGCGGAAGTGGCTCTTGTGGTGAGGGTAGGATCATGATCTCGCCACTCGCCTCGATCGCTCCTGGGTAAAGCGCCATCCCTTGAGAGGATTGGCACCCGGTCGTCGAAGCACACGCTCCGCAGCCGTCGACTTGGCAATCGCAGCGCGGGACCGTGCAGTCGCAGGTTTCGAATAGCCTCAGATAGTGTGTCTCGGGGTATTGTGAGGCGCAAGCTGCGCCGTCCTGCCAGCCGCTGTAGTACTCATGACGACGGTTGTCGCAGTCTTCGATGATCTGCTTGGGACGCCAGTACTCCGAGGGCGCGAAAGCGGGCGGGCATGAGGGCCCGCCGGTGGAGACCTCATAGAAGCCATCGATCCAACCCTGCTTGTAGTCAGATGGATAGCGAGAGGAGCCGGTTTCAGCTTGTCGATAGGCCGTCCGCGCCCGACGCCATTGCGATTGCTCGTAATGGTGGTCGCTGAGGGACGCACAACCCGTCAACGAAAACAGAATGAGAAGTCCGGTGCATACCGGTACGGTCGCTTTTTTTCCTGACACGCCTGCGCTCCATCGCTTAGGTGGCTGATCAGTTTGGGGTTCGGAATCAAAGCGACCCCGCTCGCAGCCTACCCACCGGATTCGTGCTAGAAAGGCCGTGCGCGGTGCGGAGATTGGCTATGTCCGGACCAAGCGTCAAATCCGGAACGCGGCACGCATCTCAGATTCGGGTGACGCCTACACACATCAGGCGGATTGAGCGGCGTCCATCTCGCCCAGCAGGCAAATTTTTCCCAGCACCGATTTCTCTCTCGGTTGCCCTGACTAGGATAACCCGACCGCTGAACAAGCGGAGCCTATGAATTGGGCCTTGTACAGGCGGAGCTTGGCGATTGGGGCTCGTGACCGAGAGAACATCGGGAACCACCATGTCATCGATTGACTTCGAAAGTCGCACCCTTCCTGTTGGGGTCGTTTCGGCGGATGCCATCGAGCAATTGGATCCGTTCGTCCCGCTCAGCGAAAACGATTACCACGAAACGGTTCATCTGGAGGCCCCTGAGGCGGACCCACCGGAACCGGTGACGCGAACCGTCCCGGGCGTGAATCGGTATCAGTTTGCATACACCACCCTGCCGCTGGTCGTTGCGGATGCCGCGGCGCTCTTGGCATCGATCTTGGCGGCGGCAGCCGTCATCATTCTCGCGACACCGAGTGCGGTGGTCCCAACGCTTGCGAACCAAGTTCTGGTCGTCTGCGCCGGTTACTTTCTGTTCGGCGTGCTCAACGGTCTCTTTCCCGGTTCCGGCACAAGCCCGGTCGTCGAACTGCGGCAGTCGGTCTTGGCGGTGTGGGCATCCTTCAGTTTGATGCTTGTGTTGAATCTCACTCTTGCGGTGCTTTCGAGTTCGGAAGTCTTGCTGGGCATGATCGGCGTCAGTCTCGCGACGGTGCTGATCCCGCTATTTCGCATGGTGAGCCGCAAGCTCCTGTCTCGCACCACCTGGTGGGGTGAGCGAACGTTGATCGTCGGCGCGGGACCTCAGGGTCGCGCTCTTTATCGCTTTTACAATCGTGCGCCGGAGCGGGGACTGCGACCGATCGGCGTCGTGGATTCGGTCAGCGTCCGCGATCATGACGACACCGGTATTCCTTACCTCGGGTCGGTCTCGGAACTCGAACGGTTACGTCGCCGATACAACTGCCGCTGGGTCATCGTCGCCCCGGGGGGCTGCGAGCAGATGGACATGGGGCAAGTCATGGCAAAGGCCGCGGACGTCCCCAATCTCTTGATCCTGCCGTCACAGTTCTTGTTGCCAAGCCTTTGGGCGACGACGCGAGAGTGCGCCGGTGTGCTCGGCGTTCATCTCCGTGACCATCTGCAGGACAAGCTCGCGTTGGTGTTGAAACGTGGCCTTGATCTCATGCTGGCCCTGGCGGCGCTCGCGTTCCTTTCGCCACTGCTTTTGTTGATCGTGTTGTGGGTCAAATGGAAATCGCCGGGGCCGGCTTTCTACGGGCACACGCGAATCGGACGCGACGGAAAGCTGTTCAAGGCCTGGAAGTTCCGTTCGATGGTGACCGATGCGGACAAAGTGCTTGAGTCTTGGCTCGAGCGAGATCCCGAGATGCGTCGTCAGTGGGTCGAGGATCAGAAGCTAAAGCAAGACCCACGAATCATCGCTGGCATCGGCGAGTTTCTTCGCAAGACGAGCCTCGACGAATTGCCACAGCTCTGGAATGTCGTGAAAGGCGAGATGAGCTTGGTGGGCCCGCGTCCGATCGTCAAAAGCGAAGTCGACCGCTATCGCGAAATGTACCCGCTGTATCTTCGCGTTCGCCCCGGTATCACGGGGCTATGGCAAGTCAGCGGTCGCAACGATACCAGTTACGAACATCGCGTCCGCCTGGACAGCTATTACGTTTGCAATTGGTCCAATTGGCTAGTACGCTCCCTCGCGAAGCAGAATCGTCCGTACCGTTCGGATCACGATGTACGCATCAAGCCAATTGGACCAATT
>JBCBLJ010000116.1:0-14178 GCA_038520195.1 Planctomycetota bacterium | reverse complement strand
GTAAATCCCATCGATGAAGAACACACGTTCGACTTGGTAGTGGAATAGACGCGTTTCGTAAAACGCTCGGAACAAGCGATCCAGTCGCTGCGGATTCCGCGCGGCGGTGCGGAGCCGGCTCGTACTGTCCTCCAAGTCATCAACGAGCCGCTCATCGTTGCGATGAACGTCACAACGCAAGACTTCCCGCTCAAACCGACGGACCGCCTCGCGATAGTATTCAGCGGCTTGGCAGAGAGGCGATTCCGCCTGCGCCGAGGGTGCGACGACCAAAGTGCCGAACACGACACATCCCATCCACACCAAACGATTGACTCCGAAACGATTCATTTCAATACTCCTGGGTCTGCGAGTCCCGATGCAATGTCCCCGTCCGAAGTCGCTACGGAAGCAAAATCGAACAACAGGTCTATAGAATGCATGGGCTATGCCAATTGCAGCAGAAAGAGCGTAAGTCCATTCTTTGAAAGGGTTTGCGGGATAGGTGATAGGTCGGAGTACCGCCAAGCGCCACCACTACGACAACAATTTGCCCCATGGGTGACATCAAATCGAACACGTTGCGTGAAACATCCGTCTTGCGAGCACCGCGCGGAGATCGCTATGAATGCAGGGAGCGCCGCGGCGCTGGGGACCTGAAATAGCTCGCGAAAAGGACTTCGCTGTGGAGACACGACTCGATCAGCTAACCGAACTGGTCGGCGGGGAACTGTTTGGCACTCTGGCGCCAGCGATCGCCAATGCCAACCCGCCGGAACTCGCCAAGCCGGACGAGATCACCTTGATCGTCGACCTGGAGAGTCACGCCGAAGAGATCACCGCCGCGGCGGTCGTGACGCCTCGGCACGTCGCAGATCACCCCAAACCACAACTGGTCGTGGCCGACCCCCATGCCGCGTTCGCCAAGATCGTTTCGCACTTCCGCCCGCCGATCCAGGAAGCGCTTCCGGGCGTCGGCGTCGACTCAAGTGTTTCGGTCGCCAATTCAGCCAAGATCCATCCCACCGCAACCGTGTGTGAAGGCGTCTGCATCGGGGAACGAACACTCATCATGCCAGGTGTTGTGCTGATGCCTGGTTGCGTGATCGGCAATGACTGCGTGATCCATCCAAACGTGACGCTCTACGAGAACACGGTGGTCCATGATCGCGTCCGGATTCATTCCAACTCCGTGATCGGTGCGCACGGTTTTGGTTACCAACAAGTCGAAGGTCGACACGTCTCCAGTTCTCAACTCGGCTACGTCGAAATCGAATCCGACGTTGACCTCGGAGCCGGTGTGACCATCGACCGAGGAACCTATGGCGCAACCCGCATCGGCGAAGGCACCAAGATCGACAACCAGGTGATGATCGCGCACAACTGTCGCATCGGTCGTCACAACCTGATTTGCAGTCAAGTCGGCATCGCGGGCTCATGCACGACCGGTGACTATGTCATCCTCGCGGGACAAGTCGGATTGAAGGATCACATTCACATCGGCGACCACGCCATCCTCGGGGCCAAGGCCGGCGTGATGGATGACTGCGAAGGCGGTCAGGTCTATCTCGGTGCGCCGGCAATGGTGCAGCGTGATCAGATGCAGATCTTCGCGCTCCAACGCAAACTCCCCGACATGCGCCGGGAACTCAAAGCACTCCGCAAGCAGGTCGATGCGTTGAGGCGTCTGGCAAATGACTCCGACGACGACAATCGACAGGCGGCTTGATGAAGCGACGTGGCTACGGCCCCGAATTACTTCGATCATTGCTTGGCGACTTTCGCTCTGACCCTGCACAGGACGAACCGTCTCCGGTCGGCCTGATCGCGGGATGGGGCAGCTTTCCCGTTGAAGTGGCGCAGCGAATCGTGGCATCTGGTGGCCGCGTTTGTTGCATCGCGATCAACGACCATGCCAGCACGGACCTCGAATCCATTTGTGATCACGTCAAGTGGTCGGGGGTCGGCAAGCTCGGCGCACACATTCGCTATTTCCGCCGTCGCGGCGTGCAGCGCGTCACGATGGCCGGCAAGCTCTTCAAGTCGGACATCCTGTTTCAAGGCAGCGTTCTCTTGAAGCACTTTCCAGATTGGACCGCGATCCGCACCTGGGGACCCTGCCTGCTGGGTCGTCGCCCTGACTCTCGAGACGACCGTTTACTGACTGCGGTGACCGAAGCCTACGCTCGAAAAAGTTTGACCATTCATCCCGCCACCGAACTTGCCCCGGAGCTACTCGTGGACGAAGGACACTTGATCGGTAAACCGCTCACCGAAAAGCAACGCCGCGACGCGCGATTCGGTTGGCAAATCGCAAAGCAAATGGGCGGCTTGGACATCGGCCAGTCAATCACGATTAAAGACGGAACCGTGTTGGCCGTCGAAGCGGTCGAAGGCACCGATCGCTGCATCGAGCGAACTGGCGAACTTTGCCGACGCGGCGGATGGGTGCTCGTCAAAGTCAGCAAACCCGAACAGGACATGCGGTTCGACGTGCCCACCATCGGACCCCAAACAATCCAGCAGGTCTCCGCCGCCGGCGGCGTCGCGGTGATCGTCGAAGCCGACAAAACGATCCTCGTGGAACGCGAACAAACGCTAAGCCTGGCTCGCCAACACGGCGTCACGATCGTGGCAATGAATCCGCCGATCGACTTGACCGCTGTCGCTTGAGTCACGAACCGTCGTCGGCTCAACAACTCCTCGGCTCTTGTTCCTCGCGCGGAATCCGACAGCCCCATCAACCGCACCAATCCGCGAGCGATCGGGACGGTGATCACGACCAGGTTTTTGCGGTCCTTAAGAAACGAACCCCAATCGGAGGTCGAGTCAAAGTGAAAGTCATCGTCGATTTGTGCGTCGTCCCGATCGGAGTCGGCGTCTCGGTGAGTCGCTACGTGGCGGAGTGCCAGACGATTCTGGACGAAGCCGGATTGGAGCATAGACTTCACGCTTACGGCACGAACATTGAAGGCGACTGGGACGACGTTTTTGCCGCGATCAAGCGTTGTCACGAACGTGTTCACGCGATGGGAGCGCCCCGCATCACAACCACCATCAAGGTCGGCACTCGCACCGACCGCGAACAAACGATGCGTGAGAAAATCGAAAGCGTCGACCGAAAGTAAGTGGAAAAGCCTGTTCAATCGAGCTTTGCCGGTCGATACAATGCAGCTTGTCTACCCACCTCTCTTTCTCCAATCTCTTGCCCGTCGGGGTGGGAGCCCGCCCGGAGACGAAATTGATGACATCACGCAATGTGCGCCGACGATTTGTACTCCAAGCCCTCGGCGGATCGCTCGCGATTCCGGCGTTGTCCAGCCTAGCCAATGGGGCGACGAGTCCGATCGTCAGGACGACTGGCTCGGGCGTTGAGGCACCTCGATTTGTCGCAGTGGCGAATCTACTTGGTTTTCAACAGAAACACTTTTTTCCGCAAACGGTCGGCAAAGAGTTCGAGTCGACGCGTTTGCTGAAACTGCTTGAAACGAACCGTGATCAACTGACCGTCTATCGAGGGCTGGATCACGGACTCCGTGGTGGTCACTTTGCGGTCCACACGTTCCTGTCGGGTGTTCTGCACCACGAGTCCAAGCACCGCGTTGACGGCAACGTCACGATCGATCAGTTCATCGCCGACGAAGTTGGACGCCAAACCCGTTTCCCATCCATCACGGTCGGGTCGGAGGGTGGAATCCATGGCGGATGTCAGCTTTCATGGACCAAGTCGGGCGTTCGTGTTCCGCCCATCACCGGACCGGCTCAATTATTCGACAAGTTGTTTGTATCGGATCCGAAAAGCAAGCTCGCTGAGAAGGCTCGCGCGAACGAACTGCAGGGCTCTATCCTTGATTCGGTTCGAGGCCAAGCCGCAGCACTCTCGAAGCAAGTTAATCGTGAAGACCGAGAAAAACTCGATGAGTACTTTTCATCGATTCGTGACGTTGAAAAACGTCTCGCATCACGACGGCGTTGGCACGACCAACCAAAGCCTGATGCACCGATGGAGAAACCCGCCAACCGGAATACCGTCGATGACTTACCCGTCTTCTATGAGCTGATCGCACTCGCACTGCAAACCGATTCGACAAGGGTCGCGACGCTGGAGATCGGCGGCAGCTTCCTGCCTCAGAACTTGGGAATCGACAAGTCCTATCACAGCCTCTCTCATCACGGCAACGACGAGAAGAGTATCGAGCACCTGTTAACGCTGGAAACCTATCAGTTGGAGCAGTTCTCAAAGTTCTTGACTCGGCTGTCGAGCATTCAAGACGGCGAACAAACTCTATTGGATTCAACCTCTGTGCTGTTCGGCAGCGGGATGGGTAGTGGCAATAGCCACACCAACTCGGACCTTCCGATCGTCGTGGCCGGCGGTGGATACGGGCGCGGCGAGTTCAAGCAAACCCCCAATGAAGGCGTCGGCAAAGTTCCGCTTTGCAATCTGCTCCTGGGACTCGCCCATCGCATGGGTGTTCATGCCGATCACTTCGGCACCAGCACGGGTGTGTACTCTTAACTCGCCATGCAGTTCCATCCACCTCGATTCCGACGAGCACGCTTCGTGGTGCTCGCGTCCTTGTTGGCCGCTGCGATAGTAGCGACGCCGTGGAAAGCTTCCGTGAGCGCGGATGACGTCGCCTCGACGGACTCCGCCAAGGTCGCGGGCTTTCTCAAGAGCTATTGTTTGGATTGCCATAACGACGACAACGCCGAAGCGGAACGCAACTTCCAGTCCTACGGGCTCCCTCTTCAGTCGCTCCCTCAGCTGATCGCAACGGACGAGATCGTTGCGCAGCTGACGCTTCGTCAGATGCCGCCGGAAGACGCTGATCAACCATCGGACAAAGAACGCTTAGCAGTTCTTCAATCGCTCCGCGAAGCAATCGCAGCCGCCCGCGACACACTCGGCAGCACCGGCGGTCGTACTGTGCTGCGGAGACTGTCGAATCGTGAATACGAGAACACTTTGGCGACTTTGTTCGACCGACGGGTGGATACTCTTGGCTTAACGGCTGATTTCCCAAAGGACGACACGAGCCGGCATTTTGACAACATTGGGAAAGACCTTGTCACCTCGGGCTTCCTTCTTGATCAATACTTTCAAGCCGCGAATCGATTGGTTGAAACGCGTCTGGGCAAGCCCGCTGTCGAGCCCCGCGACTGGCACTTCAAAGACCATTTCGTTCAGTACGAAGAACTCAAGGGCTCGCACAAGAACGTCTTTAATTTCGAATACCTCTGTCTCTACGAGCAACCCAATACGGACACTCGGCAAGGCGGATACGGTCACATCGAGGACTTTTTGGAAGGCGTTCCGGTGTCAGGACTCTATGACATCGAAGTCCACGCCCAAGCGATGCATCGGGATACACACTACGATCCAAAGATCTTTCGCATCGATTTCACGGAGCCTTTTGAGCTCGGAATCGTCCCTGGCGACGCAACAAAGGGGCACATTCACTATCCGCAAGCAATTGAACCTCTGCTCGGTTCAGCGATCGTCCCAGACGATGAACCCGAGTGGCTGAAGTTTCGCGTTTGGCTTGAAGTCGGCCAGACCCCAAGGTTCATCTTCCCCAACGGACCGTACGAGTCGCGCGCATCGGTCATCGCGGTCAACAAGCGTTACAAAGACGAGTTCGACCCGAAGAGTTATCGCGACGGTGTCGTTCGGGCACACATTTTGACCGAAGGCGCGCTGCCCCACATTCGCATCGGCGAGGTCAAGATCCGCGGGCCCATCGAAGAAGTTGCCGGCACGAAGGAGGAGCTGGCCGTCTTTGGTGAAGATGGTTTTATGCCCGACAAGGCCATCGACCAACTCTTCGCGTTTGCCGAGGGTGCCTTTCGTCGCCCTCTAAGCAGCACCGATCGTTCGAGCATCCGAGCGATGTTCGACCAGAGACTAAACGGCGATGCGGACCCTCGGCAGGCAACGCTCGACACCATCAAGCTCATTCTTTGCTCGCCTTCGTTCTTGTATCTCAGTGAGATCACTCCGGGCGACGAATCCAACCGCTTAGGCGCCCACGATCTTGCCGCGCGACTGTCGTACACACTCTGGGCAGAGCCGCCCGATGACAGGTTGCTCGAACTTGCCAAGTCCGGCCGCATCTTGAAACCGAAGGTGCTCCGGCGACAGATCCAAAGAATGGTCCGCGACGAGCGGTCCGAGCAATTCATCGTCGGATTCCTCGACAGTTGGCTCGGTCTACGAGAAATCGGTAATGCCCCGCCGCCACGAAAATCCGCAACGGAATACTATGCCGAGGATCTTCCGTCGTCGATGAAGCAGGAAGCTCAGCTCCTCTTTCAACACTTGCTGCGCGAGAACGATTCCGCGCTACGGTTGCTGGATGCCGACTACTCGTTCATCGACAAACAACTTGCTTCGCTCTATGAGTTACCCGAACGCGAGAAACTTCGCCTCGCCGACGGTTTTCAGCGAATCAGTCTCAAGGATCAGGCACAACGCGGTGGCTTGCTGGGGATGGCCGGCGTTTTAACGGCAAGTGCCAACGGCGTCGAAACTTCGCCGGTCACCCGCGGTGTGTGGGTTTCCGAGAACATTCTGGGAATCACTCCGCCTGCCCCTCCTGACGAGGTGCCCTCGATCGATGCGAACGTCTCTGGCGCGAAAACAATCCGAGAGCGGTTGCAGCTGCACAGCACCGACTCGACCTGTGCGGGATGCCACCGCAAGATCGATCCACTGGGATATGGTCTGGAAAACTTTGACCCCATCGGCCGTTGGCGAAGCAAGTACCCGAAGTCTCAAGGTGGTAAGAAGATCGATGCTTCTGGCGAGTTTCCTTCGGGCGAGACCTATGCCGATTTCGCCGAATTCAAAGAAGCATTGGCAAGCAGTCGCGGCGAGCAGTTTGCACGGAACTTGATCGAGAAACTGCTGACTTACGCCACCGGTCGCCACATGGAGCGCGCCGATCAATTCCAGATCGACGACCTCGTAGAAGAATCCAGAGTGAACGATTTCGCGTTGAGCGACCTTCTTGTTCTCGTTCTGACCAGCGAGATCGCTCGCTCAAGATAATCCGAAGACTCGGTCGCAATGACGGGGCTCTTCTCAAAACGAGTTGACGACAACGGGCTTTGTATCCCGCATAATGACAACACGTCGTCGAGTTCATTGGGATTTCACCGAGCCGAGATGGCCCGGCAGAAGCAAAATGCGGAACAGTCGTGAGAGAGATTGATCAACAAGCGGCGATCATGATCGTCATCGAGCATTTCGGCAACATCAAGCCGGGGACAAAGTGTTCTGCAGTCTTCTTCGGTACCGAGAGGATTCGCCGTGAGCAGGAATTTCACGCCAAGCTTTACAGCGAAAACGGTGTCGATGATCCGGAAACCCGCCAGGCCATGGTCAGTGCGAATGTTCCCGATCAACCCTATTGGTTGGTTTCGCTAAAATCCGGCGACAGTAAGACCGGTGAGGTGACTCGCTTGCATCGCGTCGATGCCCGGTCGGGCAAGGTGTTGTCCGAACCCCATTAGCCACCGCACGTCGCTGATCATTGATCTAACGTTTGGCCCCGCAACGACCCAAACCACCACCGACAGAGTGATGCCAATGACTCGAGTGCACCACGTCGATCGATTGCGCTTCCTCTGCTTGACTCTTTTGTTCCTAGCTCCAGACAGTGCGACTTCGCACGCTCAGCAAATCAGTGTTCAACAGGAGTCGCAACAAAAAGCCGAGACTCTGGCCGGTGATAGCGACGCCGAACTCAAACGAGCCCTCGATCCGCTCGTCAAACAGCATCGCGGTGATGTCGCGATCGCGATCCGCAATCTCGACACCGGCGAGCACTATGAATTCAATGCCCAGACTCCAATGCCGACGGCGAGTCTGATCAAACTTCCCATGCTGATAGCGGCTTATCAACTCGCTGAGCGGGGCGAGCTGGACCTCGACAAACAGGTCATCTTAGACGCGAGTGACAAGGTGCCCGGCTCAGGGATTTTGACCAAGCACTTCTCCAGCGGTGCTTCACTCTCGGTGACCGACTACCTGCGGCTGATGATCCGGTACTCTGACAACACGGCAACCAATATTGTGGCCGATCAGATCGGACTCGAGGCCACGGCGAAAGCGATGGAATCATTGCAGCTCGTGCACACCAAACTTCACTCCAAAGTCTATCGTCGCGACACCACGATTTTTCCGAAACGAAGCCGTCAGTTCGGTATTGGAAGCACTACCGCAGCAGAAATGGTTCGACTGCTGTCCAAGCTACGAGTAGGTGACCTTGTTGGCGAAGCGTCCACACTCGCGATCACCGAGCACTTGCTCCAATGTGATGACGATAGCAAGCTTGCCGCGGGGTTGCCGCCGGGAACGCGTTTCGCACATAAAACCGGCGCGATCTCGAACTGTCGAACGGATGCGGGCATCGTCGACACACCGCGTGGAGCCGTTGCCGTGTGTTTTTTGACGAATAAGAACGAAGATCAGCGATGGACCAACGATAACGAAGCGAACCGACTTGCCGCGAAGGTCGGAGCCGCCATCATTCGGCGGTTCGGGCATCCCGAAACGGATGATCGTCTACAAAAGGGGGCCTCCGGGAAACTTGTCGAAGCACTTCAGCGAACCCTCAACGATCGTCTTCAACCGTCGCCTGAATTGGCAGTCGATGGCGATTTCGGTCCGGCGACGCTGGGGGCTCTACAGCGTTTTCAAAGTTCTCGAAACCTACCCGAAACGGGGATCGTCGATGAAGCGACGTGGACGGCACTCGGGACGCTGCTGGACCGCGATGATCCTGTTCCCGATCCACGGATGATCAACTCCCAGACGCTGCCGTTGTTGCCGCCGCCCGCGGCAGGCGACCCACCGATCGTCACTTGTGAGGCGTGGGCGATCATCGATCGAGAGACCGGTGAGAGGTTGTTCTCGGCAAACGAGGACCTGCGGCGTCACCCAGCCAGCACAACCAAGATCATGACCGCCCTGGTGGTACTCCGCCTCGCCGAAGACAGCCCGGAGGTACTGGAGGAACGAGTTCGTTTCTCACGTCGAGCCGACATAACACCCGGCTCCACCGCGGCGCTTCGCGCTGGAGAGTCCGTCACCGTCCGCGAGATGTTGTACGGATTGTTGCTACCGTCCGGAAACGACGCCTCGGTTGCGCTCGCCGAACATTTTGGGTCACGACGCTCGACGGTTCACGAAACAAGCCTGGCCTTTGATCTGTTTGTCGCGTCCATGAACGCGACGGCTCAAGAACTCGGCATGCAGCACACGCGCTATGCGAATACACATGGCCTAACGGATGATAGCCAATTGACGTCCGCCGGCGACTTGGCCCGCCTTGCCAGAGAGGCGATGCGATTCGAGTTGTTTCGCAAGATCGTCGGGACTCGCCAATATGGCTGTGTGGTCCAAGGGGAACGCGGTTACCGGCGAAACGTCGTTTGGAAAAACACCAATCAACTACTCGGCATCGAAGGCTATGAGGGCATCAAGACGGGAACAACCTCCGCCGCCGGCGCCTGTCTCGTTTCCGCGGGGTCGCGAAACGGGAGGTCCTTGATCGCCGTGGTACTCGGCTCGAAGTCCTCTCCCGCACGCTACGCCGACACACGGAATCTCCTTCGCTGGGCCTGGCAACAGCCTCACGAACAACCCGAGTGACAAGACCAAAGTATTCGCGAAGCTACCAAAACACCTCTCGAGAGACTCCGAACGCCAAAACGCGCGCGAATGCAGGACTCGCCTAAGGCTTTTCCTCGAGCTTGACAGCGGGAACGGCCTTTTTGCGCACCAAGTTGTTGAACGAGTTCAAATCCTTCTTCAGCAACCGCTTGAGCTTGGCCAACTCCGCATCAATCGCTTCGACGACCTCGTCGCGAAATGCGCGGGCTTGAGCTGTCGGTGGGAACGCGCCAACCGACACGGTGCTCCCGAGGGCGCTGAGTCGATTGTTGAGTCGAATCGGGAAGTTGAGCGGGTCTTGAGGGCTTTCATTTTTGGTTTGATAGAGCGCCTCCTCGATCGCCGTCATTTCCTTGATGAGTGACTTGCCTGCTTCCTCGACCTCGGAGAAAGCTTCCTCTCCCTTGACCTTCGCCAGCACATCCTGAATCTGGGCGCGAGCCGAACGAATCTGCTTGATCGCTCGATGGGTTTCGGTCAGCTTGTCCCGCACTTCGATCAGGAAATCAAACTGCTGCTGATAGTCTTCGTCGGTCGCACTCGCATTGGGGTCGGCAACAACCTCAAAGTCCATCGTCATGGTTTGTTCGCCGATGGAAAGTTCAGCGGAATAGGATCCCGGAACAGCGACGGGACCGGAGGTGCCGCCGGACCACAGGACCATCCCTTTGAATGTCTCAGCGCTCGGATACTGCAGCGACCAGCGGACTTCGTTCATACCGGGCTCGAGCGAGAGAGATTTTTCGCCTTCTTCGAGTTTGCCTTCCTTGGGTTTCGTCACATACGCTTGAATCAGGTCGCCACCCGAATCACGAATCTCCAAACGAGCACTCAAGTCCGGTGACAGCGTATTCTCGTTCACCAGGAACCGAATCCGGGCCCCTCCCGCCGCGTTCGCTCCACGGGTGAGTGAAGCGCGTGCGCTACCGCGCAAGCCTCGTTGGACCGGGGCCGTCTGATAGAGGTGAGCCTCCTTTCGCAGTTGTTCCAAATCAATCTGATGCAACAGCGTCAGGTCATCCAAAACCCAAAACGAACGCCCCTGCGTCGCGACGATCAGGTCGTTCTCCTTGATCGTCAAATCGGTGATGGGGACGATCGGCAGGTTCAACTGAAAGGGATACCATTGCTTTCCGTCGTCAAACGAGAAGTACATGCCGGCTTCCGTCCCCGCATAAAGCAATCCTTTTCGTTGAGGATCCGCACGGATCACTCGTGTGAAATGCTTGCGATCGATTCCGTTGGTGATTTCCTTCCATGTCTGCCCATAGTCGGTGGTCACGAACAGGTACGGTTTGAAGTCATCGAGCTTGTACCGCGTGCCGGCGACATACAGTCCGCCTTTCTCGAACGGGTGCGCCTCGATGCTATTGATCTGTGTCCATTCTGGCAACTCGGGTGGGGTCACGTCGCTCCAGTTTTCGCCGCCATCGCGCGAAACATGGATCAAGCCGTCGTCGCTGCCGGCCCACAAAACGCCGGCCTCATGCGGTGACTCGAGAGCGGCGAAAATCGAGCAGTAGTATTCGACACCGGTATTGTCCTTGGTAATCGGACCGCCCGATGGCCCAAGCTTCGCGGGATCGTTGCGAGTCAGGTCCGGGCTAATGGCGGTCCATGACTGACCTTCGTCCGTTGATTTGAAGAGAAACTGCGCCGCGGTGTACAGCGTGTTGGCGTCGTGCGGTGAAAAGAAGATCGGGAAATTCCATTGGAATCGATACTTGAGATCGCCCGCGGCGCGACCGAGCGGGTTGTCGGGCCAGACGTTCACCGCGCGCACTTCACCGCTGCGGTGATTCACGCGGGTCAGAAAGCCTCCATACGAGCCACCATAGACGATCTCCGGATCGTCCGGCTTCGGCGCGAGGTGTCCGCTTTCACCGCCAGCGGTTGACTCCCAATCCGATTCCGTGATCGATCCACGTCGTCCTTGGCTAAGAATACGCACCGTCGAGTTATCTTGCTGAGCACCATAGATACGGTACGGCACGTGGTTGTCCGTGGTGACGCGGTAGAACTGCGATGTCGGCTGGTTCATCATCGTCGACCAAGTTTCACCGCCATTGAAAGTGACCTGTCCGCCGCCGTCATCTCCGATGATCATTCGCCGCGAGTCGCTTGCATCAATCCAGAGATCGTGATGGTCGCTATGCTCGGTTGAGATTCTTTCGTAAGTTTCGCCACCGTCTTTCGACTTCCAGAAACTGACATTCAGCACATAGACAACGTCTTCATTTTGAGGATCGGCGTAAATGCGACTGTAGTACCAGGCCCGCTGTCGCAGATCGCGTTGATCGTTGATCTTGCGCCAAGTACTACCGCCGTTCTCGGACCGGAAGACACCTCCATTCTCGGCTTCAACGATTGCCCAAACGCGACTCGAATTCTGCGGTGAGACCGCCAGCCCGATCACGCCGACGGTTCCTTGAGGAAGTCCCGTGTTGCGAGTGATCTCGGTCCAGGTTTCTCCGGCGTCATCACTCTTCCAAATCCCCGAGCCTTCGCCGCCACTTTCGAGACTGTGGGGCGTGCGTTTGATTTTCCAAGTGGACGCGTACAACACACGCGGATTGTTGGGGTCCACGATCAGTTCAAAGGCCCCGGCTTCATCGTTGACAAAAAGAACGCGTTCCCAGGTCTCGCCTCCGTCAGTGCTCTTGAACACGCCACGTTGCTCGTTGGGGCCGAACAAATGCCCCATGGCCGCGACGTACACGAGATCAGGGTCTTTGGGATCAATGCGGATCCGGGGGATATGTCGCGTGCTGCCGAGTCCGACGTGCTTCCACGTCTTACCGCCATCAATCGACTTCCAGACACCATCGCCGTGCGAGACATTGCCACGTACCGTCTTCTCGCCGCCACCAACGTAGATCACGTTCGGATCGGACTCGCTGACGGCGACCGCACCGATCGAACCACCGAAGAAGCCATCGGAGAGATTCTTCCAGGTGGTGCCCGCATCGTCAGTCTTCCAAACACCACCACCCGCGGCGCCGAACAAGAACTCCATCGGTCGGCCCGGAATCCCAGTCACAGCAGCGCTCCGTCCACCGCGGAAAGGCCCCACCAGCCGATACTTCATGCTTTCGAGAAAAGACGCATAGGGCGAGTCCATCTCGGCATCCTGGGCCACCGCCCGTGTTGGCAATCCACCCACCGAGATTGCCAGTGCAAAGACAAGACAGCCGACCATTCGTTGGGGCTGCCGGGAGTTGGAAGTGGAGAACCCTGATTTCATCTCTTGAATCTCTGGCGTTGCGATGTTTCTTGCGGTGAGCTGACTTCAATTGCCGCCGACGACCCGTCTTTGGGTTAGATCGAGTCGCCACGGTAATGCGTCCCGATCGATGAACTCGGATGTCGAACAGCTTAATCAGATTCTGCGCCGCGTCTTCGACCCGAACCGCCTAACGAGCACTCCCGCAACCTGCGTCTCTAAATCACCCACTGGACGCCGTTTATGACCACGCAGCCCTACCGCTCGACGGCCGTCCCACGCATCGGCAGAAAAGAAGATGACGGTGCGAGCAACTAGCCTCGCTGGGTGTCACGCACATGATGCAGTGTGCACGTTCACCACACCGCCGGTGCCCGCTGGTGAGGGCCACATCGGACCAAGGTCGCCGCAAGAGCGTCCCATTCAGGGGGACGACTCATTGCCGACCGTCGGCCGGAGCAACGAGATGCCGCTGGTTCTTTTCCCGAACCATTGTCTCGTTGCGTGGCGATCCATTGGAGCAGTCTCAGGTTCGCGCCGAGCGAGAGACTGAGGAAGCCCTTGGTGCGCGCAACTCAACGACTACAGACGGACCTTGTACCAATCGAGCGTCCCGAGCAACTTGGAGTAGTAGGTATCCAGTTCCTTTGCGACAGATGACTTGAAATCATCGGCATCATCGCAGATGTAAAGGCCGTCGTTGGGATCGAAGAACTCGATGGTCTTGCCGGTGTTGCGGTATCCCATTGCGTGACCTCCTTTACCGACGACTCCCCAGACGTACGTCCCTTGCAACTTCGAGAGTCGCGACGCAACGTCGCTCCCCGATCCGATTGCCACGTCTCGGGCTTTGTCAACGACGCTGAGACCCATCGCAGCGATGATCTGCTCATCATCCCGGGACTGTCCTTTTTCGTACGCACTTTGACCGATGTGCCACTTGGCGGGATTAAGCAGGTCTTTCCGGGATTTCCCATGCATCAATGAAACTCGCGACCAATCGCACGTCATGGCCATGCACTCACCTGGCTCGATGATCTTCGAGAATTTCATCCCATTGTTGGTTTCGTAGTCGAGCTTCATTGGGGTGCTTCCTGAGATTGAACTGCGCAATGACTCATCAGGAGCATAGGTCGCAGGCTTGCTTCCTCCGCGCGAAAATCAAAGAATCTGAAATGGTGCCACCCACCGAAATCTCAGTTAGTGCCACCAGAGGAATAGCCGCGAGTGCAAAGGGATCTAACTAACCGGTGGGCACTTTTTGTTTTTGGGCCATTCGGTCATGGCCTTCGGC
>JBCBLJ010000989.1:0-2725 GCA_038520195.1 Planctomycetota bacterium | reverse complement strand
GTATCCGACCTGGACTGTCAGTTTGTGCTCTGTCCCCAGACGCGTTCAGCTTTGTGCTCTGTCCCCGGCGTCTTCTCCTGTCCCCGGCGTCTTCTCGTCTCCGTCTTCCTTCGTGGCCTTCGTGTCCTCTGTGGTGAACACTGACACACGCCCGCGGAGCGAAGCAGCTTCACGTTGTGCTCTGTCCCCAGACACGCCTCGCGGGAGACTCGATTGTGCTCTGTCCCCGCAGGAGGACGCTGTCCCCGCAGGAGGACGCCGCCGGATGTCGCGTGGCGGCGTGCCATGTGCGGTGAGGGTCGTCGAAGCACAACGTGGCCGCTGATCAGTCGCCGCCGCCGAGGTCGTCGTCGAAAGAAGAGAGGATCAAACGGAGTTCGGCTTCTTCGTGTCGCTCAAAGTCTCGCCGAAAGCGATTGAATCGGGCGACAAATTCACCGATGGCGTCCACCTGTTCGCCATCGATCTCCAGAATGGAGTCCGCGAGGTCCCGCGCGGTCGCAAAGAGTGTCGCATGTTCGCTGCGTAGCGACACAGCCACCATGCTCAAACGCGGCGCGATATCGATCGCCTCGTCAAAGTAGCCGAAAGCCTCTTCCAAGGAAAAGTGCATCGCCAATTGGTCGCGAAGCTCCGAAAGCGCTTCGACCAACTCGGTCCAATGATTCTTCGCCGTTTGAGAATGTGACAACAAGGGCGTCACCTTGTCCCACATGGACTTCAGTTGACGATTGTCATCCTTGATCTCTTTTAGAAAGGCAGCGTTGACGGTCACCCGCGACGCGGAGGTCGCTTGAGTGGTGCGACCTAGTTCAGAAAGGAGTGTTTCAGACATCACAAGCCTCCAACGAATGGACTCCGTAGTCTACTCAAGAGGACGATTCTCTCGCGGCGGGTTTGCGTTCTTTTTGCTCGTGACCCTACGAATCGCCGCGTATCGCAGGAAAACGGCTTGTGAAATATTTCATTAGCGTCCCGAAATGCGAGCCATAGTGTTCATGCATATCGGATCGTAAAGGGCATGACACTTTCGACGGACACCTCGCCGACACGAAGCATCAAGAGCCGGTCAAACCCGACCGCGACTCCACTGCACTGCGGTAGCCCGCGTTTCATCGCGTGCTGGAGTCGTAAGGCGCCCGCGAGTTCTTCGCGGCCGCAGGCTCGCCGTTTGACGTTGTTGGCGGCGGCGCGCCGAGCCAGTTCGTCGCCGTCCAAGAGTTCGTCATAGCCGTTCGCGATTTCAACGCCGCGGAAGAACAGCTCGAATCTTGCCGCGCACTGCGAGTCCGACGCGGATGCTTTGGCGAGCGCCGCTTGAGAGAGTGGATAGTCGGTGACGATCAGCGGAAACTCATCACCCAACTTCGGTGAGATGCGTTCGGAGAGAATGACATCCAAGAGCGCGTCGCGGTCTTCATGCACCGCGTCGGCCAAGGAACGATCAATGGCCGCAACCTGGCGTTGAAGTTCCGTGAGTGGTGTCTCAAGCGGATCAAAGCCAACGAGGTTCTGAAAGAGCATCCGGTACGTCGTCTGTTCCACCTGCTCTACGTTGAACGCCATCCGCGCCAGTTCACTCAACAAACGAATCGCAGATTCGGCCGTTCCTTCCACTTCATACCACTCGAGCATCGTGAACTCGATGTTGTGAAGCGGCCCCTGTTCGCCAGCACGAAACACCGGTCCGAGGCTATAAATCGATGGCGCACCCTCGCTCAGCATGCGTTTCATCGCAGACTCAGGCGACGTCTGCAGAAAGTAATCCGACGACGGGAATTCGCCGACTCCGAACTGGCGCGTCGCGATCCGAAGTGGATCCAGATAGGCGTCCACGACACAGTCCTGGGAGAGGCACGGTGGTTGGACTTCGAGGAAACCGTGGCCATCGAACAGCGAACGTGTTTTTGCGAGGAGTTCCGCCCGCGCCTTCAGATGATCTAAATTAATTGACATAGTCACTCGAGAAAAAAAAGCCGACCGAGAACCATCCGTGCCTCCAGACCGCTACGCGCGTCAGCGTCAATTCCTACCGATCGGTGATGAGGGACAGCGACGGTTGAGCGCCGCGGACGTCGCGATTGTAGGCTGTGGCGCTCTCGGCACTGTCGCGTCTGAATTGCTGTGTCGGGCCGGCGTCGGCCGAATCCGAATCATCGATCGCGACATTGTCGAGTGGACAAATCTGCAACGTCAATCGCTGTTCGATACAGCCGATGCGACCGAAGGGAACAGCAAGGCCGATGCCGCTTGCCGTCGATTGGCGGAGATCAACGACGACGTCGAGCTGATTCCTCACGTGGCCGACGTGGTGCCCGGCAACATCTCGAAGTTGCTGGACGGAACCGACTTGGTGATGGATGGCTGCGACAACTTTGGTCTTCGGTTCCTCATCAATGATTGGGCCCTTTCAACGGGCACCGCTTGGGTGCACGGTGGGTGTGTCGGGGCTCACGGACAAGTTCGCCTGTTCGACGGTTCCGCGCCGCCTTGCTTTCGTTGTTTGGTGCCAGAGCCACCGCGGCCGTCCGATGTCGACACGTGCGATACCGCGGGCGTCCTCGGCTCGGCGACGACGGCGATCGCAAGCCTCCAAGTCACCGAAGCCATCAAATGGCTCAGCGGAAATCGCGATCAAGTTTCGCGCGACGTGCTCTCGATTGATTTTTGGAACAATCGAATTCGCCGCGTGGAACTCAACGATCGACTCGCGCCCGATTGCGTC
>JBCBLJ010000760.1:0-4093 GCA_038520195.1 Planctomycetota bacterium | reverse complement strand
CGATGGGTGTGAGCGGTCAAACGTTTTGGTTTCATCCTCGTTTTGCTCAAACACATAAAACGGAATCGCCGCCATCTTGTTGCTAATGATCTCGATGCCGCGATACACGCCCGGCAACGCCATCATTTCATAGTGATCCATGCTGACGCCGGCTCTGGTCTGCTGTTTCAGACCAAGAAACTCCAACAGCTTCGGATCGCTCGGATGATAGCCCGCGTGCGATGTCGCCATTCTGGGTGTGGCGGATCGAAAGGCATTCATCACCATGCCGACGAGATTCATTGCTCTGGCTCCGATGGGTGGGGCGACGGCAGGCGGGAAACATGCAGATGCAAAGCGACGGCGAGAACGCACAGCATCACGCCGCAAACGATCAGCGCGATCGCGGTCGAAAACATCGCCACGCCGGCGACAATCAACGCCATCCCCAACAACGCGATCGTGGAAATAATCCAATCCATCAGAACGACAACACTCCGCGTTCCTCGTAAACACTCGGGGCCTCGGGCTCGTGCCCCATTGAGATGCCGACGGCCATGATCGACGCAACGATGCCATCGATCTTTTGCCGGCTCTTTTTCTTGTTCGGTTTGATCGATCCGGCCGGGTCCGTGTCGACGACACAATGCCCAACCATCCAATCCAAGACCGGATTCGGGGCATGCCGGATCGTTCCATCGGCGACCCGTTTTTTGAACTCTTTCGACGGCGCGGACATCGAAAGAAACCCTTGCCCGAATTCGGCAACCGGCAAACCGTCGTACTGCCCTAACTGAGTGATCACCAAATCCTTGGTGTGGGCACGGTCAAACGCGAACTCGGCGATGCTAAATCGTTCGTCGACCGAGTTCTCGTTGCGCTCTTTCAGTTCGGCCCCAGCGGCGTCCAACGCGACGCCGCTGATATGCCAACGGATTTCCGCGTGGTCAATGGTTCGGCCGCTGGTCGTTTGAATGAATCCGCGATCAATCCAATCGCGCAGCGGAACCTTCCAGCGTTGCTCCTTTTCGTCGACGCCCTCCTCGGGCATGAACAGATCGACCTCCAATCCCATCGTCCCGTGATCAATCCACCACACTTTGGCCAGCGCCACCAAGTCCTCGACGCTGGCAAAGTCGAAACCGCAAAACACCTCGTGACCCTCAGGGATCTCGAGTGATTCGTCTTCACATTCTTTCCAATGGCCGTAGTTCAGCCAAACATCGTTCCCGCCGGCGACCCACCGATTACAGATGTAACGAATGAAGGATCGTTTCTTGGCGGGTGTTTCCTTCGCCTCATTGCATTTGGCCCGCAGCTTTTCGATGCTTCCGACGCCCTCCAACAATGCCGGGTTAGCCCGCTTCCACTCTTCTTCGTTGGTCCAATCAAAATTCCATTCTTCGTCGTCGGGCTTCTCCGCGACTTCGCCCGTCGATGCGTCGCGGCCCGCCTCGGAAATGTGAGCGAAGTGGCTCATCGAATACACGTCGGAATTTGGATCGATTAGATCGCACGCAAATTCGTATTCCTCGAATCCGACCGATTGCAGATTCTCACCGGCCGTCGTGATCATCAAGAACAGCGGTTGCGCTCGAGCGATGTCACCGTACATCAGCGCATCAAAGAACTGCCGATCTTTCCAAACGTGCAACTCGTCCGCAATCAACAGGTGAGGGTTCTTCCCTTCAACGCCGTCGGCGTCCGACGCAAGTGCCTGAAACGCACTGCCGGTGTCGTCCACCAGAATCCTTCGCTCCGACGGCACCGATCGTAGCGTGCCACTCAGCTTCGCTCTCCGCGAGCATCCCATCAGGTTGGTCTTGTTGAAAATGATCTCCGCCTGGCCGAGCTGCGTCGCCGTCGCGTAGGCCTCTGCCTCCGCTTCGCCGTCGGCCAGAATCATGTACAGCGGCAATCCCGACAACGTGCTCGACTTGCCGGACTTCTTCGCCGTCGTCATGAACCCTTTGTCGTGCCGGCGGCGGCCGTCCGCTCGCTTCCAACCAAACAAACGCGACAGGACACGCTCGTACCACCAGCGCATCAGGACAAATGGCTTCGTCGATCGACGCTGGTCGAGATTGAAGCTCGGCATGAAATAGCTGATCCATGCCCGTTCCCACTCGTTCAACTCGGTCCCCACGTCCCACTTGATTTCCAGCAGGGTGACGAAGAACCGCATCACCTTCATCGCCTCTATCACATCGAAGTAGCAACCTTCGAGCATCGCCCGCTCGTCATTGGGATGCAGCGACCCATCCGGCATCAGGATGTGGTCATACCATCCCGCCGTCTTGGCATCCGTAATGATCTGAGCAAGTGAATTCGGCATCGGCTAGTTTGGCGCCTCGTTGTTTTTGGTTTGCGGAGCGCCACAGTTTGGGCACTTCGGTTTGCTATTGCTTTCGCCGCAATAGTCGCATCGCATTTGTCCCAGCGGCTTGGGACGTCGCGGCGGGTAGTACGTCGGTATCAATTTCGGTGGTCGCGTTCCCATCACTCTTGCTTTCAGTTCCTCTGTGGAATTCCAAAGAACTCGAGGGGGCTTTTTGGATCGCCGCTACCGCCCGCATCCTTGCCAGCTCGAATCCGAGCTCGGTCGGCCGGCGTGAATCCAAGACGCGCCGCAGCGGCCGTAAAGTTCTTCCATGCCCCATCGGCCCGCCGCTGAACCAACGCGGCGTGACGCTCCTCGTCGATGTCTTTCGGATCGCAACAAACTTCTTCGGTTTGCAAACGTTGATCCAGTTCCCTCCACAGCGCGTACCAGCGGCACATGCCGGCCGCGACGGGCAAATCGACGTCGCGAATGACCTTCAGCTTGACCATCGGCGGGACAAGCTTGTCCCAGATCTCCGCCGCGTCACCGCTCAATTCGGCCGGACGTTTGATGCCATTCGTTGGTAACTGATCGAACGCATGATCAACCGGACCGTCGCGGTGCGGGCGATGCGTCCCCCGCAGCTTTTTCGTCTCCGTCGGTAGTGGTGGCGGGCCTGGTGGCATGACTAACTCCGTTGATTTGCCGTTCGTCCGAATCCTCCATCGTGTGTCGCCGTTTTGCGGTCGTGACACTGTTTGCAACTCGGTCGCCAATTGGTCTTATCCCAAAACAGGCGCAAATCACCTCGATGTGGAATGAAGTGATCCACTACCGTGGGCGTTCGCTTTCGTGGCTTGGTTTTTCGCAGACAGTAGTAGCAGTTGCGGTTTTCCGGACGCTTCAAAAACGCCTCGCGTTCAACCCGCCATTGGTGACCGTACAAACGAGACGCCGCCGACCCTCGGATGCGTTCGCGCTTCTTGGCGTCCGCTTCGCGGTGCTGGCTACATTCCGGACACCGACCGGTGTATTTCCTGCGGTGGATCGTGCAATACTTCTTGTGTCGTGGCATTTGCGCCCTGAAGCGTTCGAGAGACTTTTCGGCGGCCTTAAACCCTTCCTGCAGTCGCGTTGTGTCGGCAAGCAATTGGAGCATCACGTATCCGCCGAGTCGGGGAACGTGTCTCGAGCCACGTACAGGTGGCCGCACAATGGTGTCTCGATCAATCCGCTCGCGATGTTTCTCGCGCGAACGCTCCACTTGAATTTGCCGCGGTGGACCAATTCGGCTCGGGACCAACCGATGCGAGCCCGAATCTTTTCGTCCTCATCCACAAGGTTCACGACGCCGGGAAAAATGATGTCGGTCCTATCGACGCCGATCGCGGACAGTGTCACGTCTTCGTAGTCCGTCGCAGTACCCGACAGATCGGTTTCGAAACTCTCGTGCCGACCGTTGCCCTCCAGATAGTCGTTCTTCTCGACGACGTGCAAATCGTTCGTCACCGCATTGGCCAACATCGATCGCCGACTAACACGGATCTGCGAATCAAGCGACGACAACAGCAGATTCAACACGGCACTCGCAACGACGTTCGGATCCGCCGACCCTTGGGCGATCGCCGCGACGCTGCCGGCGGACGCGCCCAACTGCCCCGTATCGCTCTGGATCAATTGCAGCAAAGCCGCGGAGCTGAATGAGCCCACATCGACGTTGCCACCTGGTCCGGATCCACCACCCGGCGAATCGGGCGCCGCGACGGGCAGCGTCGCCCTGCTTTCGCAGGG
>JBCBLJ010000685.1:0-4553 GCA_038520195.1 Planctomycetota bacterium | reverse complement strand
CCGAACCAAGTCCAATCGCGTACGAAAGAATGAACACGATTCGATCTCCGGTTAGGTCAACGGCAGGATCGGATGCAGAAGCACCGCTCGTTACACCCGGCGCGGCAGCTACTTCTCTTGGCTTGAACAACAAATAGACGAAAAGTAGAGTCAGGGCGTTCAGCCCGGCGGTCCAGGCTATCACCGGTTGCCAATCGTTGAAGTTACCGTGATACAGTCGAAGCCCCGCAAATGCCAGCAATCCGCCGGCCGCAAGATACAGCATGACGAACAGTTTCATGTTCACTCTTCCTTGGTGTGCGTGTTGAGAAAGGAGCCTGCAAACGGCAAGGTCTTATGGCGGATAACTAATGGTTCACCCGTAGAACAAGTCAATTTGGGGTGTTCCCGGCTGTTTCTTGGCAGGAATAGATTTCTTGTTCTCGCCGATCCCAAGACGCTGATTCCATTGTGTGCGCGTTTTGTTCGGCGGATCCACGGTCCTGGCCATGATTTCGGAGGTTCATCGAACTCTCACGGAGCGGAATCATGCGAGCGTTCTTTTTCTTTTGGCGGTTTGTTTTGGGGCGAGAGCCTTCGCCTACTCTGGCCAGACGGTTTGCATCAATGGCAAGTGCTATCGGATCGGCGATAACGCGTTCAGGGTGACCAGTCCTGTCATTCCCGAGCGGGTGGACGGTCCCACGGTGAAGCGAATCTTCTTCATGGCCGGCAGCCGGCTCGGTAAGACGGAGACAGGGTTGTCGTTGATGCAGTCGGCACAGGATCACAACCCCGATGTCGGGATGATTGTGGGTCCGACCGAAACCATCATCGAATAACACGATCGGCGATCGGTTCTGGTCGATGCTCGAAAAGTAGCCGAAGACTCGCTGGTTGTGCCCGCATCCGATGCGAAGGGCCGAGAAAAAGGTCAAGACACCGACGTTTGTGATCTACGGTGCTTGGTCCGGATCCCCGCGCCCCGTGGGTCTGGCCTTTGGAAGGTGCCAAGTACGGCAACATGGCCGTGCAGTGGTTTAAACGCCGATTGATCGACGCAGATTTCAGTGCCGGCGGAAAAGCGAAGCGTCGCAAGGGTGAGATCGATGGCATCTACGTGGTGTCGGTCAACACACGGATGACACAGAACTGGCTGGACAACGCCATGTATCGCCGCAAAGTCGGCGTGGAGCCGAAGTCGATCGTGTTGCCAGAGCAAGTGAGCGACGACCAGGATTTGTTTGAGCAATTGTTGAACGAGCGGTTCGATGTCCTGGAGGGCAAACACATTCGGATCGACCAGACCACTGTCGCCGTCGACTTGCGAGACACGTTCCGTTACGTGCGAACTGCGGCGGAGGTCTACACCAACGGCAATTGGGCTCGGTTGCCGGAGTCACGACCGCAAGACGTTCAGACCAAACCACAGCGATTGGCCGAGCGGACCGCGCGACGTAAGCAAGAGCAGAAAGCCGAGTCGAAGGGCAAGCGGTTTATTCGTAAACCGACCAACCCGTTATTGAAGGGGCGATGAGATGGAGTGCCCCAAATGCCGAGAGGGAACGCTGCGGGTAGAGACCAGCCGCGTGAACGAGTTGTCGCAAACGCGAACGCGCTATTTCAAGTGCCACGCGTGTGGTTATCGGCCGGCCAAGAAGGAGGTACTGCCGCTGTCGAGGGCACCGGTGCGGATCGCGATGAAGCGGGTTTGGAAGTCGCGACGACAAATAGGCCGAGGGGAAAGCGTGGGCGTTGGGGTCACGGACTGAGCCTTCCGACCAAGCATCTCTCACTTTCCATTGCATGCTATGAATCGTCATCGCCTGGCTCATCTGGCCCTTCGATCAGCGGCGGCGCAGAATTGCCCGTCAATAAATGTGGATCGGCAAGTCTTGTTTTGAGTAGTTCGTACTCTATTAGCCTGGGTGCCCTTGATTCAATCGTCTCCGCTTCTTGGATACCCGCGATCGAAACGGAAACACCATTCACTTCAACGTCGGACTCACCGTACATCAATTTGCAAAGGCGTTCCGCATGTTGATTCGCTGCTCGTTCAAGTCGATCGTCTAGTCCCGACGTATCTATCCCAATCTCATTAAGCGAATTCCGTAATTGAATAGTCTCTGCAATTTCCTTTCTGTACTCACCTTCAGCTTCGATCTTGCCTTCAGTGAGGTATCGTCGGAAAAGTACCTCTGCCGCTTTGCGAGTGAAATCACCGAGCAACTCTGTTGGGAAGATAGCGCCAATGATACGTACGAAAAGACTTCCCGATTCAACTTTTGCAATCCGTAATGGGTGGTCAACGATCGATAGACCCATCAGGTCGAGAAGCTCGCGATAGATTTCCTCGATTGCGATGAGTTTTTCAAGCAGTGCATCGAGTCTGACCACCTGCGGGAAGTACAGCGTCAAAGTACCTTCATCTTCCCTCGGTTCAGGCTGACTTTCGGACAGGACCTCGGCGATGAGAACAACAGTGTCTCGGAACATCGAGACTCCTGCGTAGCTACGATGGGCTTCAATAATCAGTTGACATGCGTTTTTCGCGTTTTGCGAGTCAATGTACCTTTCATAGGCAGAACCGAATTCCTGCAAATGTGTGTTTAATTCCGAGTTACCCCCCGAGAATTGCTCAGACTTTCGCGCCGCGCTATCAATCTCGGCGAACAGACGAGAGGTTTTTGTTGAAACCTTCCATTTTGCGACCGCCTCACTGATGGCAGCTGCAACCGTCGCGGTTTTTGAGGTGTGATCTGGTTGGCTCGTCCTGGCCATAGTCTCGCTAAGACTATCCTCAACCGACAAATTGATCGCGGACAGCCGCTTCAACCGACTTACAAGAAAAGTTTCATCGCCAAACTCGCGGTCGATTGATTCGGCGTGTCTGGAGAAAACGTTCGTGATCATGTACCTAACTTAGTAGGGGGTACCAACTTGCGGATCCTAAATATAGGACTCAGCTCGTGATTCGGAACTGGTCGCCGCGATGATCGTGGCATGGCTACTCGACTGGAAACTTTGCGGGCGACGCGTGACCGAATTGAGACTCAACTCGATTCGGGCAAGGACTTTATCGAGCTGGAGGTTCGTGGGAAACGGGTCCGACGCTCGGATGCGATTGCTCGGCTCGAATACCTAAACGAGCAGATTCGGCTCGAGGAACGAAAGGCAAACGCCCGAAGGCGACCGGCCCGAAACAGAGCGAGGCTTGGTCGCGCATGATCGCGTTTGCCTCTAAACGATCGCCTCGCAAGCCGAGGGAACGCAAACGATGGACGCTCCGAGTCGGTGAAGCCGTCGATACGGCTCTGTGCGATTTGTTTCCGTCGCTAGGTGCGAAACGGGTCGCCGCGCGGCAACGCCGCAAGATGGTCGGCCAGCAGATCGCGATGCTGGATCGGCTCGGCTATAGCTGGCCAGGTGCCGCGCCGAGCCATTCGCGTGATGGCCGGTGCATGGGAACCAAGGCCAGCCCCGACGACGCGATCGAGCATGATCTGCCCGAACTGCGTCAGCGGTGCGTTGAACTGTATCGCGGCAAGACGGTGGCGCACGCAGCCGTCGAAGGCGGGGTGACGAGCGTCGGTGGAGTCCGTCGGTGTCGGTGTTCTGTCAACTGATGACGTGCGCAAGTCGATCCCATTGGACGGCCTCTCGATGCCCGAGTTAACACGCGTGCCGTTCGGTGGCGATGACTTTGCAACTCCGCTCAGCGGCAACATCGCTACCGGTTATCTGACCAACGCGACGGTCGAGCTCGCACCGAAGACTTCAAGAACGGCAGCGGCTCAACAGGATCGTTTCGGACGCAGTCGTTGAACTGGGTGGGATGAGGAGCCGCCACGGGTTGCTAGGGGCATGTTGCTTGGATGGGGCCGTCACTCTCAAACTCCTCTGGAAATTCGACGATCTACTCGGCCCGCCAAATCCATGCCCTACGCAAGAGATTCAATCGACAGGCGTAATTCGCGATAGCGGGTCGTTTCCCTGGTTGCAACTCCCTGGCTGCAACGATTCAGTGATCCAACGAAGTAGCACTCTATGCCGCCCAAGAGGCTAAAGCACCAAGACAACACACTCCAGTAGCCGAGTCGGCTCGGTCACCGCCCTGCGCGGATGCCAGCCCATGCCCTTACGGGTCCTTCTGAGGGGCGGGGGCCTCGTTTGCGGGCCTTGCCTCGAATGTAATTCGCTGGCACCTGGCGTGGCGATTATCACCACCACCACCATCATCGAGTTGCCGCCGGTCTCCGTCGGACTACGCGTCGTTAAGTGTGAGTACGTGGATACTGCCAGCGCGGTCGCCAGCGAAGATGTGCCGGTGCGACGCAGCGACGGATTGGATTGGCGATCGGCCTGCGAACCAGGGGACCATTTCTTGTGCATCGGTATCCCAAACGCGTCGCTCCTTTCCGGACTCCAAATCCCAGACCTTCAGCGTCGAGTCGTTCGAGCCAGAGACGAGGCGGCGGCCGTCGGGGTGCAAAGCCAACGCGCGGACCGAAGCCGAGTGCCCGGCCAGGCTGGCCAGCTCCTTTCCCGACTCCAAATCCCAGACCTTCAGCGTG
>JBCBLJ010000492.1:0-6343 GCA_038520195.1 Planctomycetota bacterium | reverse complement strand
GTGATTTTAGCGATGATAGCGCGAATGATTCCTGAAACAACCATCGAGTCGACTCAGCGTGTCCGCCCCAGCCGATCTGACAATGGTGAAGACCTGGTGAAAAAGTCTCAACCAAGTGGGCGACCGCGCGGCAGAATGGGGTCCGTCGGCGGCGTCGCGATTCTCGGCTCGGGAACCTTTTTGCCGGAACGTGTCGTTACCAACGAAGACCTCAACGCGTTGGGTTGTGATAGCGAATGGATCGTTCGCCGGACCGGTATCTTGGAACGTCGTCACGCCGACGCCGGTCAATCGACCGGTGACCTTTGCTACGAAGCCGCGGTTCGCTGCTTGGCGGACGCCGGGGTTTCGGCGGAGGAACTGGATTTGATTTTGGTCGCGACCATCACTCCGGATCACTTCACCCCTTCAACGGCCTGCCTGCTGCAACAGCGACTTGGTGCATTCGCCCCCGCGATGGACTTGAGCGCCGCTTGCGCCGGGTTCATGTATGCGATGACGACGGCCGCACAGTTCATCGCCACCGGCAACGCAAAACGAGTTTTGGTGATCGGCGCGGATTTGATGAGTCGAACCATCAACCCCGACGACAAGAAGACGTATCCGTTGTTCGGCGACGGAGCGGGCGCCGTCTTGATGGGGCCGGCAGACGAGGCATCCGAGACTGATTCGTCAGGGAATGATTCGGCGAACGGCTCCGGCCAATCATTGGCCCCCGGTATCCTCTCCTTTCAACTTGGCAGCGAAGGCAGTGGTCCAGAAGTCTTGGGTATTCCTGCTGGCGGAACACGTCTACCGCTCACCGCCGACATTTGCGGAACCAGCGATCAGTACTTGAACATGGATGGTCGCAACGTCTTTAAGTGGGCCGTCCGCGTCTTCGAGGAAAGCGCCAGCGATGTGCTTTCGGACGCCGGAGTGGACTCGGATGATCTCGCGATGGTGGTGATGCACCAGGCGAATCAGCGGATCATCGACTCGGCGGTCGCAGCCCTGGGCGTGCCGACGGAAAAGGTATTCGTCAACTTGGATCGGTATGGAAATACGTCGGGCGCGAGCATCCCGATCGTGCTTGACGAGGCGATTAAGGCTGGCAAACTCCGATCGGGCGACCTCGCTTTGCTTTGCGGCTTCGGCAGCGGATTGGCGTGGGGAACGGCCGTGGTTCGCTTGTAGAGAGATCGACTGTAAATCGTTCGACTATGAACGGCATCGCTGCGTTCAACTGCAGCCCTGGGACTTCAATTGTCCCGGCGAATCGGTCGCCGTTTCAATTCCGCGAGTTGTTCGCCAATCGCTTTTGACTTGAGGAAAGACCGGTAAGCCGTCACCGCGAGTAAAAGGCTGAATGCAGCGAACAGAGAAGCCAGACCGACGCGGCCACCGAGTTGATAACCGATCGCAAGGAAGGTGTGAATGCGAAGTTCACCGCCCGATCGTTCCAATTCCGCGAACTCTTGGTCGATGACAAAGGCGGCCGCAGGAACCAATAACGCCACCGCCCCGAAAAAGATCCATTGCTGCCGAAGTTGGATCGGCTGTTTCGCGCATCGTCGGCAAGCGCCGTCGAACTTTTCGATCGTCCTTGCGGAGACCGGTGCGGCGCAAAGCGGGCAATGAACGGTCGAGTTTGGCATAGGAACGTTCCGCCATGGTAAGCGACCAGAGAGTTCGGATGGTTGATCGCGATGCTTGCCGATGAATCGATGTCGACTCTATCTCTAGTTCATCACGGATCCGTCCCAGCATCCAGCATCGTCAGTCGATTTTTTTCGGAAGCACTCATGGCGTGCGACCAATCGGCGATTCAGCCGCCTTCACGCAGCGGAAAGGGCAACGGTTCGTCGTTCATTTCGGCCAGGGCATTGGCGGCCGCCTTTTGTTCGGCTTCTTTTTTGTTCGATCCCCATGCGGCCGTGTATTCATGTTTGTCGATTACGGCGCTGATCAAGAACTCTTTGCGATGGTCAGGGCCCGCTTCTTTTTTGAGTCGATAGAGTGGCGTGCACGCGATGTCTCGCTGCGCCTTTTGCTGGAGCGTGGATTTGTAGTTGGTCGAACCCTGCGTTTGCACCGCGTGCTCGACTTCGTCCCGAAGCCACCGTCGCAGGCGTTCGGTTACCGGAACGTGCCCCCCGTCGAGGTAGATCGCCGCCACGATGGATTCAAAGACATCACTGACCAGTGACCGCGGGTAACTGCGGTTGCGAGTGACGCCTCGACCGACGATCAAGCACTCGTCGAGCCCCATCTCGCAGGCGACTTTGCCACACGTCCGGCGACTGACGACGGCCGATTTGATCTTCGTCAGATCGCCTTCGTTGTACTCGGGATACTCTTCGTAGAGCCATGCGCACACGACGAAACCGAGAACGGAATCCCCGAGGAACTCGAGACGTTCGTTGCTTGCCAGGCGATGCGCGGCTCCGGATGCGTGAGTCAACGCATTGCGAAGCAACTCGCGGTCCTTGAACTCGTAGCCGATACAACGCTCGCAACGATCCAGTTTTTCGCCATGATCGAGCCTTTCGCCCGAGTCGAGCTTGTCGGCTTCGAGGCCCTTGTCAACTTCGCGTCCCGATTCGGGAGTTTGATCCGAAGGGACTCGCGCGGCGTCAGCGTTTTCGTCAAACCCGTTCAAGTGGATGTGCGTGGAAGGAGGCGGTTGGCATAGCAACGAGCCGACCGCACCTCTGCGCATCGTGACCAAGGAACGATCACGTGGTAGAAGTTGGGCGACACGAAACGATATCGCGCCCGCCGACGAATCGGTGACCGCGTTCACTCCATGTCACACGCCGGCGAACGGGTCCCAACGACCCGACCGCCGGTGTGCGACGTGCGTACAGAGCGTACCAGCACCGTAGCCCGATTAATAGATGAATCACCCAAAGAATTGTCAGAGGATTCACCGTTTTTCTCCTCTTTTCGCGCGCCCTCCGCAACGGCACACGCACTACCGTCATAAAGCGAGAAATGGCTGTGACACCGACTGAGCTTTCCAAACGAACAACGACGAGCGAACTGGTCGATACCGGTGACGCGGATTTGCTCGATGCCTGGGCAAAAGACCGTTACGGCGATGCGCTCGCGACGCTGATCGAAAGATACAGTCGTCTGGTGCTGAGTGTGTGTCGGCGACGGTGTCGGTCTGCGGATGACGTCGAAGACGCCTTTCAGTCCACGTTTCTTCACCTGGCACGTAACGCGAGCAAGATTCGCCGCCCTGAATGCTTACCCGGCTGGCTGCACACGGTCGCGCAGCGAGCCGCCAACGCGACGCTGACCCGGCAAGTCTCGGACGAGCCGTTGGAAGAACCGATGGCGAACCAAGAAGATCCACTGGAGCACATCGCGCGGCGACATGAGTCGATGGTGCTGGACGAAGAGCTCGGGACGTTACCGGAACACTATCGGGCGGCCATCGTGATGCACGTCTATGAAGGCTGGACCTTCGATCGCCTCGCGGAACACTTTGAAACGACGCTGGGCGCAATTCGTGGTCGAGTTCAGCGCGGCAAACGCATGCTCGCACACCGCCTGAGGCGGCGGGGCATCGTTCCCGTCGTCGCTTTCGCCGCTGCAAGCGCGACGATGGCCAGCGCGTCAAAAACGGCGGCGGCGAGTCAGTTGCTCGTTGACGCCGTGCTCGGCGGTACGCTACCGGAATCGCCGATTCACCCCGCACACTTCGAACCTCTTCTTCAAACTGGGAGCAAAGTGATGACGCCCTGGAGTCTGGCCGCGGGAATCACCGCCGCGGGAACGCTATCGATCGCGATGTTTTTGCCATCACCGTCCGACGGAACCCGTGAATCCGATGTGGTATCGATCGGTGCCGCCGGAGACTCTTCCGGCGAGTTTCTCGCGCAGGTCGGTGTGCCGACCGCCGCAAACACTCAAACGCGGCCATCCGAAACGTCGGTGAACCAACCGCGGCCGACTCAGCAGTTCGTTCCGCAAACGCAACCTGGTGCAGCGAACTTCAACCGACTCCAGCCCATGGCGCAATCACAGTCATCGGCGCCTCAACCAGGCTTTCCGCAAAATCAAATGAACATGGTGCCGACGACCGTGATGTCATCGAATGGGACCCCGACAACGACCTTCCGGCCGTTCCATACCGTCACTCCGCCCGGTGCCACGGTTGCCGTAACGGGTCAGACGGCAGCCAGGATCCGGGCCGTGCTCGACCAGCCGACGAAGGTGGAGATCAAAACCAATCTCAGTTCGCTCGATGCGGCCATGGAGTCACTGCTTGGGATTCCCGTGATCCTTAATGAGCGGGCGGTCGCGTTCGGCAAACTCCAGTCGTCACGCACGATCAGTTACGAAAGTCAGGGCGAGCCGCTGCGTACCGCCCTTCGACGAATGCTTCGTCCGCTTGGTTTGAAGGCAACGGTCGAAGAGGACGCTCTTGTGATTACCGCGGACCATCATGAACTCGCCCTCCAAGGAATAGGCACCGATCAGTGGATCAACGTCGACGATGAGATGATGCGACGAGTGACGAGACTCTTCGACCAGCTGATTTCATTTCAGTGCGCCGAAACGCCGCTTCACGACGCGGTCAAGCATCTTTCTAAGATCATCGACAGCACCATCGTGATTGATCAAAGGGCCTTGGAAGAAGTGGGCTTGTCTCGAGATACACCCGTCTCAATCGAGATGACGGACATCTCTGCTCGTTCGTTGTTCAACCTGATGATGAAGGACCTCGATTTGACCGTGACGATTAGCAATGATGTCGTGACCATCACGACGCGTGAAAGCGCCGATGCGTCGCTACTGAATCGGATTTACTGGCTCGAAGGGATCGGCGCAGACGGCGACTACGGTGGACTGATGGCCATGATTCAGTCGACCATCGAACCGGATAGCTGGGAACAACTTGGTGGCAGTTCGACCATCGTTTCCGCCGGGACCAAACGCCCCGCGATCGTGGTCAGTTCGACGTACAATAACCACCTGCAGATCGAGAAGCTTTTCGAGACGCTGCGGACGAATTCGTTCGGAGCCCGCAATCAGACCACCGAGCGTGTCGTGGTTCCAAAGGCCGTCTCGCAGTCTGGCGGATTCATGTAGGGATAGAAATGGCGATCACCCCGGCTCAACGAGACATCATCGAAAACGAAGTCGGGATTTGGATGGATGCATCTCGAATGTTCACTGCATTCGAGATCTCGCGTGCGGTCAAGGCCAAGGGCGTCACGCTCCGTCATCGCGAGATGAAAGAATTTATCCACGCCGCCATCTACCGACGACGTTCGCGTTCGTACACGCGAACGCTGATCGATGTCGGCGCGCCCGAGCAAGCCTGGGTCTATCACCCAATGAGTACCAACCCGCACACCTTTCGGCCGCTCGAACGGGGTCACGCGTCGGCGACGTCAGCGTCCGACGGCGGCAAGTTTCACTCGCGAAATCTATCGCCACTCAGCGATGCTGACGCGCCACCGTCCACGACTGCCAGTGGCAGCTACGGTTGCGACGCCGAAGGCAACCTCAAACTCCCCGCTGCCGAGCTTTCGAAAATCGGCGTTAGTGCCGGCGAAACCATTCACATCCAAAGCGATCCGGCCAACCATGCGTTATTGATCGGTAAGCCCGGTGCAGTGGAGGAACGAGGCGCGGAGATCCAAACGACGTCGAACCTCGGCGAGTTACTGATCACCCACGAGACGCTTGAATTTGTCGATCTCGACTGGCTCGCGGGATACCGGGTCGAACTCATCGGCGGCACGCTAAACGTGACGAATATCGGCTGAACGCGGTGTTGTAACTCATTCGACCCGGCCGAACCGCGTTCGGGATATGATTTGGCGACCTCCTCCCCGTCCCAACGCGAGCCGATTCATGTTCCTTCGCACAGTGTTGATGCTGACGTTTTCCGTGTCGTGGCTTCCAGCGTTCGCGGAGCCACCGGAGCCACGTTGGAGTCCAGTCCAGATCGATGAGATCGAGATCGGCTACGGTTTGCAGATGTCCGATGTCGATGGCGACGGTAAGACGGACATCGTGCTGGCCGACAAAAAAACGATTCAGTGGTACGAAGCCCCGGCGTGGACCAAGCACGTGATCGCTCGGGATTTGACGCAGCGCGACAACGTTTGCATTAGCGCCCGGGACATCGACGGGGACGGCAAATGCGAGATCGCCGTCGGTGGACAATGGAACTATCGCGAGAGCGTGAAGGATGGCGCGGTCTTTTATCTCGATCCGCCGGCCGATCGCACTCAGCCATGGACTCCGATTGAGTTGCATCACGAACCGAGCGTTCATCGCATGCACTGGGTA
The DNA here is from genome assembly GCA_038520195.1 of Planctomycetota bacterium. GTDB lineage: Bacteria > Planctomycetota > Planctomycetia > Pirellulales > Pirellulaceae > Stieleria. Next base: position 46 of record JBCBLJ010000492.1, on the reverse strand, counting down.
CGCATGCCCGGCAAAGAACATCGATTGGTCGTCAAGCCATTGCGTG
>JBCBLJ010000758.1:0-4103 GCA_038520195.1 Planctomycetota bacterium | reverse complement strand
TCTGCGTGCAGCAGTGGTAGCAGTCCACCGAGTCACGTGCTGACGGCGATGGGCTGTGAAGACTGGCAAGTTGCATCGGCAATTCGGTTTGGGATCAGCCGGTGCCGGAAGTTGCCGCCATTTGTCGTCGCGTCGGTGCCTTATTGCATGTCGACGCGACGCAAACCGTTGGAAAGCTCGATCTCGGTGTCAATTGGTATGCCGCGGACTCCATCGCCTTTTCAGCGCACAAATTCCACGGACCACCCGGAATCGGGGGGTTGTGGCTGGCGTCGGGTTCTCAGCTGCGCCCCCTGCTGCACGGTGGCGAACAGCAACTGCTTTCCCGTCCGGGGACAGAGCCCGTCGCGTTGGCGATGGGCATGTCCAAAGCGCTCGAGTTGGCGCTCGATGCGATGCCCGCGGCGAATGAACGAGTGGCATCGATGCGGCAGGGGTTTGAGTCTCAACTACAAGACCAGTGCCCGGGCCTGTGCCTCCACGGATCGACCGTAAAGCGATTGCCAGGAACGAGTTGCGTTTCATTCCCGGGTATCGATCGCCAAAACATGCTGATGGCATTGGATCTAGCTTCCGTTGCGTGCAGCAGTGGATCTGCGTGCAGCAGTGGTAGCAGTCCACCGAGTCACGTGCTGACGGCGATGGGCTGTGAAGACTGGCAAGTTGCATCGGCAATTCGGTTTGGGATCAGCCGGTTTTCCACGAGCGCAGAAATTGAGGACGCCGCGAACCGTATCTGCCGTATTTTCAGCAGGTTAAGATTGTAAGAGTTTGTGGAAAACGACGTGGAAAACTGTTGCTTTGGGGCCAGTCGGTTTACAATGTTGGGGTTCCGTCCCCGGTCCTGTCATTGCCGTGTCCCAACTCACAGCCGACACCACGAACGCCTTCTCGCTTGAGAGTCCGCTGCTGCGACAGCGAACTCGGGATACGAAGCTTGCGCGGGAGCGGATGGAAGCGTCGCTGCCGTTTTTTATCGCGGGCGACGAAAATCGCTTGGTCGCTTACGTGTGCCAATCCGAGACCCTGCTTGAACTCGCTCAGCCCGTTCTCGTGATCGGACCGCAGGGATGCGGCAAGACAACGATCGCCCTGCACTTGGCTTCGAAGCTCGCGATCAGCCTTCAGCGTGGCGGGGACCTGTCCGCGGTCAAGTATTTCACCGCGTCCGACTTCGCTCGCGAATATGCCGATGCGGTCGCTGCCGACGACGTGGACCATTTCCGCGAGTCGATCGACGAAACACCGGTTGTGGTGGTCGATGATCTTCAGGTGCTGTCAGGCAAAACGGCCGCCCAAGACGAATTAACGATGCGTCTCGACTCGCGACTCACCGCGGGAAAGCCGACCATCCTGACCAGCAAGCGATTGCCCTCGGAGACACGGGGCGTGCGACCGCAGTTGGCCAGCCGTTCGGTGATGGGGCTGACGGTTCCGATCCGTTTGCCCGGTCCAGAAACCCGCCGCGCACTGCTGCATGAACTCGCATTGTTCCGTGGTGTGGAGGTCAGCGACAAACTGGTCGGTCTACTCGAAGCTGGGTTGCGTAGCGACTTGTCGGTGCTGGGACTGGATGCGTCGATCAAGCAGCTCGACCTTCATTGCCGGATGAATCAATCTCGTGTCGATCTCGCGGCGGTGCAATCGGCCATCGATTCAACCGGCAACAACGAGAGCATCGACCTTGGCAAAATCACGCGAACGGTCGCGCGGATTTGGGGCCATCGCACCAAGGAACTGCGAAGCGGATCGCGCAAGCAGTCCGTCGTGCGGGCACGGTCTCTTGCGATGTTCTTGGCACGGCAGATGACACCGCTCAGCCTGGACAAAATCGGCGAGTACTTCGGGGGACGCGATCACTCGACGGTACTACATGCCATCCGAAAGACACAGTCTCTGCTTGAGGAGGACGGCGACCTCACGCGGATGATGCAGGAAGCCACCGAGAAACTGGCCGCTTGAGCCACGTCCAGCGGTCGGGCGATGGACGCTTACCACGCTCCGCGACGACTCGGCGAGCATCGTCAAATCGGATGGCGCACGATCTCGCCGCCTCTCGCCAAAAAGTCTCGCTCGGTCGAGATTCCCTCGTTACATCGCTGACGACATGACGTTTGATCAGCATCGCTTTGATCCAAAGATGCAATGGTGTTGGAAGATGAATCGTCGAAATTGCCTGCTGTTCTTCGTGACGGCATCGCTCCTGATTGTCCCCGCGGTCTGGGCTCAGACATCCACGTCCCGACCGGCCAAGGCGCCCGAAGGCGGCGAACGGCACGTCTACAAGACCGTCGGGGAAACCGAGTTACCGCTCTACGTTTATTCTCCATCTCAATCGGAGACTGACGCCGCAAAACCGGCCGTCGTTTTTTTCTTCGGCGGCGGCTGGAAATCTGGCAGCCCATCGCAGTTTGAACATCACTGCAGACACTTCGCCGAACGCGGCATGGTCGCGATCACGGTGGAGTACCGGGTCTCGTCACGTCATCAGGTGAAAGTGGAAGACTGCATCGAAGATGCCAAATCGGCCATGAGGTGGGTACGTGGAAACGCATCGATGTTGGGCATCGATCCAAACCGAATCGCTTCCGGTGGTGGTTCTGCCGGAGGTCACTTGGCGGCCTGTACCTCGCTGATCGATGATTTTGACGCCAAAACCGATGACACGACGATCAGCCCGAAGCCTGACGCGATGGTGCTTTTCAATCCCTACATGGGCGACGCAGAGGCAAAGGGCGAAAACTCTCGCGCTCGCGGTCCCATCGAAAAAGCGATTCCGTTTACCTACGCCGACGCGAAACAGCCACCTGTTGTCATGTTCTTTGGAACGGCCGACAAGCTTCTCAAGGGAGCTGAGGCCTTTCAAAAACTTTCCGAGAAGGCTGGCAACCGGTGCGACCTCGTCACCTATGAAGGTCAGGGGCACGGCTTCTTCAACCACGGCAGGGCGAAAAACAAGTACTACGACCTGACGGTGCAAGAGGCAGATCAGTTCTTCGTTGGGCTTGGTTGGTTAGCGGCCGCGGTGTCGGCGCAGGATGAGTGAAACTCCCAACGGAGTTAGCGCAAGAAACGCGCTCGGTTCTGGCACGGCCGATGACGCGAAGGAAGTGTCAAAGCCGTCCAACTCCCATATTCGCGCTCCCGAGGCATGTCCCCGGGCGATCGAGGAATACTGAACGAATTCAGCTCGGAAGCGGTCGCCGGAGAACGTCGGAATGTTTGCCCGGAACGTCAGAAAATTTTGTCCCCGCGAATCATCGATGAACATGTTCTGTTGAGCGACCGCGTCGCCGTACCTCAAGGGGATGTCGGTCATTTCGAACAGAGTTTGAAAGCTATTCGTGGCGACGTCATATCCCTGCAATCGAAACGTTTTAAACCCGCGGTATCGCGCGTCACGAGGAGTTCCATCGTGAATCGCCAACAACGAAAAACTTCGCAGGTCGATCGTGCTGGTCGTTTGCCATTCAACAAACTGAACGTGATCTTCCACGAATGCGTCGGAAAACAGGGCGTGAGGTTGAGGCGTCTCGGAGAAGATTGCCTCAATCGGGAAGCTGCGATGTTCGGCACTGTGACTCGTGATCGTTGTCCCCTGACTGAGGTCCCACAAGTCATCCGAAACCGGGTTCACGACGACCCCCGCGGTGGCGAACTCCATCATCACGAGAGCGTGTAGCAACAATCCAGCATGGAAACGTAGGCGAGGCATTGGGTCATACTCACGGCGGGGCTGAAATAGGCGGCGCCGTCCGCGGCGTGGGAGAGCGCTTCAACAGGCAAAACGCCGAACAGCCGTTGGGTGGACAAAAAACACCTCGAATTTTTCGGCCGCAGGCCTTCGCATCACCAATCAAGTCCCATTTCGGCGAGACGCTGACGCAATGAATTCAGGTTCCAAATCTGTCCCGGGGAATAGAAACGCGTCACGGCGAAGTGGTTGCCGTCAGGCGTGAACGCGATCTTGCGAAGGCTGTCCCAACTCGACTTCAGCGTCACCGCGAGCTCGACGTCGGGGAATGTGTAAAGCCGAATCCGACCCGATTCAGCGACCGTCGCGAGGTGGTTTCCGTCCGGAGTGAACTCACAACCCCACAGGT
>JBCBLJ010001128.1:0-1972 GCA_038520195.1 Planctomycetota bacterium | reverse complement strand
CGTCAAACATGTCATCTCATAACGAAGGTAGGGTTTGACAGTTTTCGGCGATAAGAATTCCTTAAACGGAGTTCCAAAGCAACTTAGTGGTGCGTTTCACGTTTTTCATTAAAATCCCATTTTGTTGATTCGCGTGATAGTTGTATCCGTCACGTTTAGATCTGTCCGTGAACATGTGATCGGCGCTCAGACGCATGGCACTGCACAAGTCACTTCCAACGAAAGTTGCAGTGAGAAATACAGCGTTCGGTGGGTTGTTTTTGATCGCTGGGATCACCGCACTCGCGTCTAAGACGCGTTTTTGATCGCTTGGCAAACGACGTACTTGTCGCCACGGATGAGCATACGATTGGCCGCGATGATCGGGGCGGCTCAGCAGGGTAGCGGGTGAGATCGCTGAGCTCGTACCGGAAGTTGCGGCGTTACCAGTTGGCCTGGTGTGCTTGGGGATGTGCGAGGTAATCGTTGGGCGGACGCTGCTTGCGATCGTCGTCATCATCTTTGAGCGATGATTTGAAGGATTCGAACGTCAGCCAAAAGATCCCGCCGCCGACGAACTTCGCGGTGCTGAGACATGCCCGTTGGGTTTTGTGTAGCAGCGGATACTTCGGCTCGACGGGCGTCTTGGCGACCAGTTTGATCTGCGGCTGAGGCTCCAACAACGCCGAATAGGACTGCTTGTTGCTACGACAAGCGGTCGCGAGACCGATCAGACAGTGCAACATCCACGCGACGCCGCTTTGGCAGAGAGTTTCACGCATGTTGGTTTTCGCACCGATTGGCGGGCTGCTGCATGGCTCGGACGTGTAGCTACTGGCAAACGGCGATGTCAACGCGATTGCCGTACCGTCGATGCAAACTCAAAGGCCGTTTCATCGGGGCCGACGCGGGCTACAATCGGCTACTCACCGAAGTCACTCTTGGAGACATAGGAATGCGATCGGAGACGAGGTACCAGACCAATCGGCGAGGCTTTGTCGGCGGCGCTGCGGCAGTAGCGAGCGGCGCCATGTTCGGTGGCGCGATGTCAGGTGGCCGTGTGGTGCATGGCGCAGACACCGAAGAGAAACAGCACGCGCCCAATCCGATCGCTGTCTCAACCTATTCGTATTGGCGATACCGCGACGACAGCAAGCTCACGATCGAAGAGTGCATCGACTTGGCCGCCGAGGCTGGATTCGACTCGGTGGAGATCTTGCACGTTCAAATGCAAGATGATTCCAACGGGGCACTTCAGCGGATCAAGCAACGCGCGTTTCGTCGTGGCCTGGGGCTCTGTGGGCTCTCGACCCATCAGAGTTTCGTGTCACCGGATGCCGAACGGCGAAAGAAAAACGTCGAGCACACGATTCACTGTATTGAAGTCGCCTACGCACTCGGAATCCCGACGATCCGGGTGAACACAGGTCGCTGGGGAACGTCAAAAGACTTCGACGAGTTGATGGCCAACAAGGGAATTGAGCCGCGGTTGGAAGGTTACACCGACGACCAGGGCTTTGAGTGGGTTCGCGATGGTTTTGAAAGGTGCCTCAAAGCCGCCGAACGCTGCGGTGTTGTGATGGGTCTGGAAAACCACTGGGGATTGGGGCGAACGGCTGACGGCGTGCTGCGTGTGATTGAAGACGTTGATTCACCTTGGCTGCGGGCGACCCTCGACACCGGTAACTTCCTGGAAGATCAGTACGCCCAATATGCCAAACTCGCGTCCGAAGCGGTGTTTGTTCAAGCAAAGACCTATTTCGGTGGCGGCACTTGGTACACGCTCGACATCGACTACCAGCGGGTCGCAAGGATTCTGCGGGACGTCGACTACCGCGGCTTTATTTCGTTGGAGTTCGAGGGCAAGGAGCGGCATGAAACCGCGATCCCCAAGAGCCTGGAACTGCTCCGCAGCAGTTTCGGCTAGTGGCTCATGACACCTAAAACTTGGGGTGAGCCGATTGGTCGGAAAGGGTGTCAGGAACCAAAAATG
>JBCBLJ010000249.1:0-9904 GCA_038520195.1 Planctomycetota bacterium | reverse complement strand
CTTCGCGGGCAATTCTTGGAATGCCCCCATCATCGACGCGATGTTTCCGAGATTGCCGAGACCCTTGAACATGAAACGATCCTTCCGAGGGGAGTGAAAATATCGAATCGAGTATACCGCGGGGACTGGTTATTGAGAGCCACCGATCACGTCCGCCGCGAAGATCACTCACCGGTCGCTCAATTCGAATAGAATAGAGGCCCCGCCCATCCGCACGCCCTCGCACCTGTCTCGTCCATGCGTTGCTCTTCCATTTGGTCTCGAACAACCAAGGCCTACTACGCGATCCCACGTTCGGGTTTGGCGACTCTCTGCTGGATTTTCGTGTCGATGACGGTCGTCTTCGCGGACGACCCCGTAAAGGTGCAGCCGCTCGAGATCGCTGACTCCGTGGCGGCCAGCGAAACGGACATGAAGCCTTACGCCGAGCAGATCGAGCACACCGAGCTGGAGATCGAGATGCTGCCCATTCCGGGAGGCGAGTTCTTGATGGGCAGCCCTGACGGCGAGACCGACCGTGGTGACGACGAGGGACCACAGCGGACGGTTTCGGTTTCACCGTTTTGGATGAGCAAGTGCGAGGTCACGTGGGATCAATACGATGTTTGGAACGAGGACATCGATCAACTTCGACGCAAGCTCTTGTCGATCACCAAGACGCCGCGCGACATCGCAATTGATGGCGTCAGCCGGCCGACGGAGCCCTACACGGACATGAGTTTCGGGATGGGACGCGAAGACTACCCAGCGATTTGCATGACGCAACATGCTGCCCGCACCTATTGCGAATGGCTATCGGCGAAGACCGGCCGATACTACCGTTTACCGACCGAGGCCGAATGGGAGTACGCGTGTCGCGCCGGAACGGACACCGCGTATTCCTTCGGCGACGATCCCGACGGACTCGAGGACTATGCGTGGTTCTTTGACAACAGCGAAGACACGTACCAGCGGGTCGGTCAGAAAAAACCGAACCCTTGGGGTTTGCATGACATGCACGGCAACGTCTCCGAATGGGTGCTCGACCAATACATGCCCTACAGCGAGTCGAAAGAGACTCACAACCCGCTCTCCATTCCCAAGACGCTGTACCCACGTGTCGTGCGTGGTGGCGGATGGGACGATGACCCCGATCGCTTGAGGAGTGCAACGCGAATCGCGTCGGAGGAAGACTGGAAACAACAGGATCCCCAGATTCCGCGAAGCATTTGGTATCACACCGATGCCCGCTCCGTCGGATTCCGAATCGTCCGCCCGCTCACGGAGCCTTCCATCGAAGAAAAGAAGTCCAAGTGGGACAAGTCCGCGCCCGAACAAAAGGACCCCGAGGACTAGCACCATCGTCGCCGCTCGCATGGCTCCGCGAAACCGTTCCTCTTCGCCTATCATCCTTCCCTCCCGCCGAGAGCACCCATGAATCCATCTCGCCGTCACTTCCTTCAAACGTCCTCCAGTGTCGCCGCGGCCACAGCGACGCTCGCGGCCGCTTCCAATCAAACCGTTCATGCGGCCGAAGAGAACCTGATTCGAGTCGGCTTGGTTGGCTGCGGAGGTCGCGGTACCGGCGCAGCACAAAACGCGCTCTCCGTTGAAAACGGGCCGATCAAATTGGTCGCGTTAGCGGACGTGGTTGAGAACCATCTCAAGAGTACGTTCACAGCGCTCTCAACGGACAAGCGTGTGCGTGAGAAAGTGGACGTGCCCGAAGACCAACGCTACGTCGGCTTTGACGCTTACAAGCAGGTGATGGACCAGCTCGAACCGGGCGACGTCGTGATCTTGGCGACGCCGCCGGCATTTCGATGGGTGCAATACACCTACGCTATCGAGCGTGGACTGAATGTGTTCATGGAAAAGCCGGTGACCATCGACGCGCCGACGTCGGTCCGCATGTTGGAACTCAACAAGAAGGCGACCGCAAAGAATCTGAAGGTCGCCGTCGGACTCATGTGTCGCCACTGTCTCGCGCGACGAGAGCTTTTTGACCGAATCCAAAATGGAGAGATCGGCGATGTGAACCTGTTGCGCGTTTACCGGATGGCGGGGCCGACCGGTTCCGCGGCGGCGCCGCCCAACGACGGGACGTTGAGCGAGTTGATGTATCAGATCAAACACTTCCACGGGTTCCTATGGCTCTCCGGCGGTGCCGTCAGTGACTTCTTGATCCACAACATCGACGAGGGCTGTTGGATGAAGAATGATTGGCCGGTAAGTGCCATTGCCAGTGGGGGACGCCACTATCGCGGTGAATCCGTCGATCAGAACTTCGACGTTTATTCGATTGAGTACACCTTCGCGGACGGCACCAAACTCCTTTGCGATGGTCGTACCATGCCCGGTTGCAAACGCGAGTTCGCGAGCTTCGCTCACGGAAGCAAGGGAATGGCGGTCGTGTCGAGCGCGGGACACCGACCGGCCAAATCACGAATTTACGCGGGCCACAACATCGACGAAGCCAACCTTGTGTGGGAATTCGGCAAACGAGAGCCGAACCCCTACCAACTCGAATGGGACGACTTGATCGCCGCGATTCGCGACGATCAGCCTTACAACGAAGTTGAGCGCGGCGTGATGGTCAGTGCCGTCACTAGCATGGGCAGGATGGCCGCTCACACGGGTCAAGAAATCACGCTCGAAAAGTTCCTCCAACATGACCATGAGTTCGCGCCAGGGATCGACAAGCTCACACTTGAGTCCGAGGCACCGCTAAAGGCGAAAGCGGATGGCAAATACAGCATCCCTATGCCGGGCCTGGTCAAGAAACGCGAGTACCTCTGAGCCCGTCGAGCGACATTCACGTGAGTCAGATGGCACCGTGTTGAACGGTCAAGTAGGATGTGGGCGGTGCCCTTTTTCGCCGGCGTTTAGAATGTCGGCTTCGTCTCCAGGCCGCCAACGATTGGCGGCAACCGTGTTGATTGAGCAACCGCTTCATGCCCGGCGTGACCGAGATTCTGCAGGCGATCGGCGACGGTGATCGCGACGCGTCGGAGGAGTTGCTCGCGATCGTCTATGACGAGCTCCGTCGACTCGCTTCTCGCAAACTCGCTGGTGAGGCTCCCGGGCACACACTGCAAACGACGGCCTTGGTGCATGAGGCCTACATGAGACTGCTTCCCAGTGGCGGCGATGACACGGTTGCCACCGACGATGACACCGACGACGCGGAAAAACCAAGCTCGGGCACCTGGCACTCTCGCGGTCATTTCTTCGCCGCCGCGGCCGAAGCAATGCGGCGTATCTTGATCGACAATGCCCGGCGGAAAAAGCGACTCAAACGGGGCGGCGGACGTGGACGCGTCGACTTCGACAACGTCGATCCGGCCGACGAAGATGCCGACGTCGACCTGTTGGCCTTGAATGAAGCCCTGACCCGACTCGAAAGTCACGATTCCTCCAAGGCGAACATCGTCAAACTTCGCTATTTCGCGGGACTGACGCTGGAGCAAACGGCCGCGGCGATGGAGGTGAGTGTTCCAACGGTCTCACGAGGCTGGCGATACGCTCGGGCGTGGCTCCGCCGGGAAATGGGAGACGGCGAATGACTCAGCGCCCAAAAAATGGGAAAGCTTTCTGATCGAGTCTTTCCCCGGATGACGCTTGATGATTCGGAGAGGGGTCCCACGAATCACGCCAATGAACGACGAAAGACAACGCGAAGAAGCGATCTTTGATGCCGCGCTCGAGATCGAGGATCGCGACGAGCGTGCTCGTTTTCTTGATGACGCCTGCGAAGGTGACTGCGAACTCCGCCAAAGCGTTGCGAGCTTACTCGATTGCGACGACACGTCGGGCGATTTCCTCGAGACTCCCGCCGTCGCGTTTCGAACGGCCCATGATCACCAGCCCGACGATCGTATCGACGAATACCAGCTGCGACAGCGGCTCGGTGAGGGCGGATTCGGTGTCGTGTGGCGTGCCGAACAAGTGGAGCCCGTCAACCGCAGCGTCGCGCTGAAGATCCTCAAACTCGGGATGGACAGCGAGCAGATCATCGAACGCTTTGACACCGAACGTCAAGCGCTCGCGAGAATGAAGCACCGCCACATCGCGACGGTACTTGACGCCGGTCAAACGAGGCAGGGTCGACCGTACGTCGTCATGGAACTCATCGACGGGAAACCCATCGATGTTCATTGCGACGAACATCGGTTCACGATTCCCGAGCGTCTTGCGTTGTTCGTCGAGATCTGCGGCGCCGTTCAACACGCTCACCAAAAGGGGATTGTTCATCAAGATCTCAAGCCGACAAACCTCTTGATCACCTTGGAGAATGATCGTGCCGTTCCGAAAGTGATCGACTTTGGAATCGCGAAAGCCGTTGACGCGAGTCAGCCTCATCACCGAAGTGCGGACGCTCGACGGCCGGAGGCTGGTGGAAACACCAGTATTCAGCTCGTTGGCACGCCCGACTACATGAGCCCCGAGCAAATCCTTCGTCACCGCGACGTTGACACCCGCGCCGACGTCTACAGCCTCGGAGCCGTGCTTTATCACTTGTTGACGGGAAAGGCCCCGACGGACCGCAACTGGTTGCGATCGCTGGAACCAGGACAATGGGCGGACCGCTTGGCGAGCACCGCAATCCCAGCGCCCTCAACCCGTCTTGCGACACTCGGCGACGCACATGGTATCGCGAGCCAACGACGCACGACGGCCTCGCAATTAAAGCGTCAACTCCGCGAAGACCTCGATTGGATCACGCAAAAGGCGCTCGCGGATGAACCCAGTGACCGATACGACTCCGCCGCAGAGTTGGCGCGAGACGTGGAGCGCTATCTGGAGGGTCGACCGGTCGCCGCCGCGCCAGCCAGTGGAATCTACCTGGCGAAACGATTTGCGGTGCGACACCGAGTCGGGATGTTTGCCGCGCTCGCCGTGCTTGCGGCAGTCATTCTCGGTGTCTCAGCTGCCGGTGTCGGATTCTTACATGCCCGTCGCGAAAGGGATCGTGCCACGACCGAATGGAGGCGGGCCGAAAGAGAGAAGCAAAACGCCGAACTCGAAAGGAATCTCGCAAACGACTTGCGGGAGAAGGCCGAGCGTGAGGCCGAGAAAGCGATGCGGTTTGCCGTTGTCATCGAGGACCTGATCGGGGCCGCGGACCCGGCCCACGGATTTCCCGCCGACTACACCGTTCGCGAAAACCTTGATCGCATCGCGGCGGACGTTGGTGACCGGCTTGCCGAATACCCACTCATCGAGGCGCGCCTCCGAAGCTTGATCGGTCGAGTCTACTATTCGCTTCGAGAGTTTCGCAAAGCCGAACCACAGCTCCGCCTCGCCCTCGAACTAACGATCGATGCCGCGGGGTCTCACGATGAAAGAGCCCTCAAACGCGAGGCGGATCACGCCGGTGCTCTCTTCTTCGTCGGCAGGGCCTCCGAAGCGGCGGCAACGCTCGATTCGCTTCTCCCACGTCTTCGAGAGCTGGAACCGAGCTGGGAACGGATCAACGCCCTTTATGTGATGAGCCGAATCGAAGGGCTGCTCGATCGCAGAGAGTCGTCCGCGTTCTTTCTTCAAGAAGCGTGGCAATCATCCGTCGATTTCTTTGGCGCCGAGCATCCGACGACGCTCCGTTACCAGGCGCAAGCCGCGCGAAGACTCTTAGGAAACGCTCCCGATCGAGCGGAGTCTCAGGTCCGCGAGGTCTACCAAAAAATGGTCGAGGCACGAGGCACCTCGCACGCGGACGTCGCTTTCGCACTGCATCAGCTCGCGTTCGTGCTATCGAGCGCCGAGAAACACTCCGAAGCAGATGAGCGTATCGTCGAAGCCACGGAGATGTACCGTGAGCTACTTGGGGAAACGAATCCGAACCTCATGGCGATGCTCTCGCTTCGGTCCAAAATCAAGAGCGATCTCGGCGACGATACCGAGGGATTACGATTGGCGCGAGAAGCGGTGCAGCTGGCCGACTCGATCGGTGACGAAAACCCAACCGGGCAACGCAACGCGTATCAGCGGCTGGCTGTCGTCGCGCGTTCCTTCGATCCGGCAGAGGCTCTCGCCGCGCGCGGCAAGTCGTTAGAGATTCAAGTGCGGTACTTCCCGCATGATCGAAAACTGATGTACTCGTTGGCCGAATTTGCATTCCGACTGCGACGTGCCGGGCGCAACGAGGAAGCATTGCAAGCGTACGAAACGGCAATCTCCTCCATGCAGTCCTTTGGTGGAGCAGATTTCCAATTGGTTCGAGTGTTGCACGCCGCCGGTGACTTCTATCGCGAACTCGGCGATCACCCGAAAGCGATCGAGTGTTTTCTGGACGCGATTCGCCGCTCGAAAGATGCGTTGGCGAGATCGGGAAGCCGAGCGAATCTTGAAAGAGCCGTCCTCGAGATCGAACTCGCCGACGCCCTTCTGCGGGACGACCGCGTCGACGTCGTGAACGATCGAATCAAAACGCTGCGCGAGCTCGAGACGAAGGCGCCTGCACTTGGTCTTGCGGTTCAAGTCATTCAATCACAAAAACTGCTCGTTAATGGTCACCCCAAGAGAGCCCGTCGAATCTGCGGAGACTCGCTGGAGCAGTTCGCGACGACCTATAGCAACCGAATGTCGATGCGATTGACGGCCCGGGTCCGCAGCTTTCTCGCGCAGTGCCATCTTGCGGCAGACGACTTTGAATCCTGTGAAGCAGAACTGTTGGCGTGCGAGAAAGAGACGGGTCTGCGTTTCTATCGCCCTGCCGATCGACGACGGATTCGCGGCCAATTGGTAGCGCTTTACGAGGCCTGGGGAAATGACGACCAGGCGACTTATTGGAAGCAACTGATGGGCAGGATTGAAACACCGTAGTGGCCCGCTCGCTTGTCACCAATGCGGTCGACACTATCTAGATCGAATCGGGGCCGAACAGGTGCTCGGCATCGACTTGCGTGTCATCGACGCCGGTCCGCTCCCAATCGAACTCGCCGATCAACTCACTCGCCGAGCATGGCTCCGGTGAGCCGATCAGGCCCAAACTGTGCGCGGCCCAGCCCACTATCGCTTCGGGACGTACACCGGATTCCCGATAGGTGCTCAGTCGCGTGTCGCCATGTCGTTTGGCAAGTCGATGACCGTCGTGTCCCCGCACAAGTGGCGTATGCGCATACGTCGGCGGCTCTCTTTGAAGAGCACGATAAATCTCGAGCTGACGGAACGTGCTCGCCACCAAGTCGTTGCCCCGCACCACTTGATTGATTCCGGCATCAAGATCGTCGACACAAACAGCAAGCTGATAGGCCGCGACGCCGGACTTTTGAGTGATCGGAAAATCACCGAGTTCCCTCGCGGGATTGCACGTCTGCTTGCCCAGCAATCGATCTTCGAAATCCAGCGATGCATCGCTCGCACGAAAACGCCAACAGTAGGGCACATTGGGAAACGGTTGGCCGAATCGCCAACCAGCGCATGTGCCCGGGTACACCGGACCCTCGCCTCGAAACCGACTTTCATGCGGCGCCGAGAGTGCTTGTTCAATGTCTTTGCGGCTACAGGTGCAGGGGTAGGCGAGATCGGCGGCCGCGATCGACTCGAGTACCCGACCGTAACCGCGCTGCTGGGATTGGAACGTCGGCTCGCCGTCCCAGTCGATCCCGAGCCAACGCAGGTCCTCGATGGCCTGTTCCGACGCCCACGATTTCACACGCGGCGAGTCCAAGTCGTCGATTCGTAGGTGAAGTTCCCCACCAACCGATCGAGCGGCCCAGTAGGCGATGAGGTAGGTCCGGGCGTTTCCCAAATGTTGAGCGCCGGTAGGAGAGGGCGCCAACCGTCCTCGAATCACCGCTGCATCGCCGAAACCATGTTCGCCATGCTTTCGCGCAAGATGGTTTCCGGCCCGAGCGAATAATCAAAGACTTCGACACTGACCCAGCCTTGGTAACCGACGGAGAGGATCGCATCGAAGATCGGAGCAAAGTCAACGTCGCCCATCCCCGGGCCCCGGAGATTTGGGTCGTTGGCATGAAAGTGCATCATCGCGTCGACATTGTCACGAATGATCTCGGGAATCGGCGTCGGCTCATCACTCATTGCTTTGACGTCGAGATGAAGTCCGACGTTTGGATGATCGAGCCGCGCCATCAACTCGCGGCCCTCGGCGGCCGTGTTCAAAAAGTTGCCTTCACCACGGCCAAGCGGCTCGAGCGCGAGTCGAACGCCGTTTTCCTCCAACGAAGGAAGGACGCCACGCAGGCAATCCGCGGCCGCCTCCATCGCCTGCTCACCGGTCTGACTCTCGGGATAGTTCCGCTGCTGGGGCGAGCCAAGCACCATTACGTCGCCACCTAGATCGGAACAGAGCTTCGCAAGGTGAGTGAAATAGTCGGTCGTGCGCTCACGGACACGCGAATCGAGCGACGTTAGATGGTAGCCTTCTGTCTTCGCCAGCAGCCAATGCAAACCGATGATCTCGAGGCCGTGCGAAGCGACGAGTTCTTTGTACTGCTGGCGCTCCGCTTGCGAATACCGGGTGATGTCATCGGTCAGCGTGAACGGAGCGACTTCCCACCCGGTGTAGCCCAAGTCCCGCGCCAAAGAGAGCGATTGTTCGACAGGCCAATCACCAAACGTCTCATTGCAGATTGCGTACTTCACTTGCTTTTCAAACAGGTGGTTGCGACAGGGTAAACGGCCTCGTCAGAATAGCAGCTTGCAGTTTGTCTATGTACCGCCCATCCACTCGCCACCCGTCCACGTACAACACGTGCCCTTTCCAAGGAACATGACCGAACTGCAGCGCCTCGGGACACAGGCGGGCGAGGGAGTGTTTGCGCGCGTTCTTGCGGGCGGAATCGTGGTCGGACTTTCGGCAGCTTTGATCGTTGCCGCGTGGCTGACACCGAGCGAAGCGGGGCTGGGTACGCACCATCAACTCGGCCTTCCGCCGTGCTCCCTACGAGTCCTCCTTGGCATGCGTTGCCCGAGTTGCGGGATGACGACCTCCTGGGCACACTTCATGCGCGGCAACTTGGTTGCCGCGGCCAGCGTCAATACGGGCGGACTGCTTCTCGCGCTCTTTGCCTTGTTTGTGATTCCCGTTTCGGCGCGATTGGCGTGGACCGGTAAAACGCCAGGAGACGTCACGTTGCGTCGCGGAACGATCGCCCTTGTCGGCATCGTGATCATTACGGGAGTCGACTGGATCGTGCGGCTCACGTTCCTCAGCTAAAGCCCGCTTCCGCTGGGGCTGGTTCTTCAAACACCATCGATGACAACGACTCGGAATCAGTCCGAGTCAACGGAACGAGCAAGCCAACGCGAATGGAGCGCGGCTTGCCGCCAATGCCGAGCACGACACTACTCGGTCGTCGACGAACCCGGCGTGGGCCCGGCACGTTTCGACCCAACCCTGAGCCAGAGGAGACGCGCGAGCAGCGCGACCGTTAGCAGCGCTTCGAACATCATCGTGGGCCGCCCGAAATGGTCCGGATCCCAATAGCTCACCGGACTCGCATAACGATAGCTCCAGTTGAAGGGCCAAAAGACGAGTGGGCCGTCATCGTGGTGAACGGGGATGTCCACCAAAGTGTGAAGCATGCATGACGCGAAAAACCAACTCCACCAGGACTCCATGAACCGCGTGGCTCCCGTTGCCAGTCGCGTTGCGAGAAGCGCGATGACGAGGACAGTTGGCGAATGCAAGGAATGATGCAGCGTGATCCACCAAGGATCGTTGTAAAACAAATCAGCGAAAAGGTGGTTGCCGACCCTCTCCCATTCCCATTGCTTGACCCAGCGGAACCAAATCACACCGCCGAAGGAGAGTCCATAGAGAGGGATGTCGGGTGCGATCGAACCCAACAAGACAGCACTTGGCGGAAAGCGCCGGCTCGTCATACGTGCAGCCGTCCAATTGATCAATGCATGAGTCGGGGTGTTCACGCGTTTGAAGAGTCCTCGACTTTACTCG
>JBCBLJ010001141.1:0-1945 GCA_038520195.1 Planctomycetota bacterium | reverse complement strand
GCCGAGTTGTTTGGGAGAGTCAATGTTGAACTCGTGGCCGGCGGCTTGATGAATTCGCCCCGTCAGTTGATCAATTTCTTCTTGAAGGACTTTCGAGTAGTCGTCGATCGCATCGACATCGAGGCGGATGCCCTGGCGCTCCATCGAAATCAGAGCAGGGACCAGCGGGCATTCGACTTCATAGCAGACCTGTTCGGCTTCGCGCTCGGCGACCATGGGGCGAAGCCGCTGATGAATTTGCAACGTGACATCGACCCTTTCGCAGGCACGTTCGGCCAATTCCTTGGTGCCGCGATCACCTCTTTCGATCGATTCGATTCCGCTCTTTGGCTGGTAGTTCAAGTACAGCAAACTGAGTGCGGAGAGGTCGTGGGACATTTCTGGCTCGGTCATCAGGTGAACGAGCCAGGTATCGACGATCGGACCGTCGATTGCAAAGCCATTCCACTTCAGCATCGCGAGGTCGGCCTTGATCGCGTGGCCAACCTTCGTCGCGGACATTGAGCAGAAAACGTCCATGAACTCGTCCAGCAATTTCCACGTTTCCGCCGGCTCCTCGGGGCAGGGAACATAAAATGCTTCATGGGTTTGGACCGAGAAGGCGAGTCCCACCGGACGACTCTTGCGAGCGTCCGATGACGACGGAAGCAGATGCATGGCGAATTCGCTTGCGTCTAACAAGCGTCGGATCAGCTCGGCGCGCGTACCCGCGTCGGTGACGATTTGATAATCGTGCGGAACGTCTTCGATGGATTTCTCCGTCGATGGAGCTTCGAAGAGAGATTGCTGGATTTCCGTTCGCCGCTGTTGTCGCGCCGAGGCAGATCGCGCGTCTTCAACGGAGAACGATTTTCCGAACAGACGCTTCCCGAACGTTTCGAATTCAAGCTCCATTAACAGGGGACGCAGTTTGTCGTCGTTGCGTCCGATCCTCCGCAGCGAGTCGAACTCGATTGAGTGCGGCACGTCCAGTTGGATCGTGACCAGCCTTTTTGAGAGTTTGGCCTGATCGATATTTTGCTCGACGCGTTCCTTCTGTTTGCCTTTCAGTTTGTCGATGTTGTCGAGCAAACCTTCCAGGCTGCCGTATTGGGCAACCAGTTTTTTTGCGGTTTTCGGACCGATGCCTGGGATGCCGGGAACGTTGTCACTCGAGTCTCCCATCATGCCGAGCACGTCGATGACTTGATCAACCCGCTCGACTTCCCATTCCTTGAGGACCTCGCCCACGCCGAGTATCTCCGGTGCGCCCCCACGACGTCCGGGCTTATAGATTTGAATTTGATCGCTGACCAGTTGGTGATAGTCTTTGTCGGGCGTCACCATCCAGGCTTCGAAACCCTGTTGAGACGCTTCTTTTGCGAGCGTGCCGATGATGTCGTCGGCTTCATAGCCCGGCATCCGCAGCGATGGAATGTTGAGGGCATCGAGAAGACGATCGACCAACGGCAATTGGCTCGAAAGGTCTTCGGGCATCTCATCGCGCTGTGCCTTGTAGTCGGGGAACTCTCGATGACGCGCCGTTGGATGATCGGTGTCGAAGACGCAGGCAATGTGTGACGGTTCTTCCTTTTTGATGATGTCGAGGATCGCACCGAGCATTCCAAAGACGGCTGAAGTGCACTGCCCCGTTGACGTGAACCTCGGACTTCGAATCAGCGCAAAATGGGCGCGATACGTCAGCGCCATCCCATCGAGCAAGAACAGTTTGTTGGTCGGCGAGAACAGAGTCGGGGCATCGTCGGCCATTTGGCTCTACGGCTGAAAAGGCGAATCGGGCGAACAGCGATGGACGGCAGTCGAGCGTTTGGGGAGCCGAAAATCAACCGGTTGGAGCGGCCTTCGAACCCAGGCTGCCCACGTGCGCCCGGGTGTCATCTGCAACGTTGAAAATCTGTTACATTCTTGGCGGAAAATCGTTTGCGCCCTGTCTTGTCTGGTTCGG
>JBCBLJ010001016.1:0-2550 GCA_038520195.1 Planctomycetota bacterium | reverse complement strand
ATTGATCATCCGTAAGTTGGTGACGAGCCATGAGTCCATCCTTGGCTAGAGTTGTTGACCCGCCAAGTTTCGCCGAAACCAAACTCACAATGCAATCGCAGTTTTCAAACAGAACCTAGCGTCGGCGATTTTCTCCGATCTCGTCTCCAACTCCCACTCCGCAATTCGACTGAGTTCCTGAAAGAGACGTTGTCCAAACTTACGATAGAAATCGAAGGTGTAAAAAAGGCCTACTACCAGCATCAAAATGACGAAGCTGGCCATAACGGCCATTGATCCATCGTTGTCTAACAGTTGCCGCCACACTGCGAATGAAATTGTTAAATGCAAGCACGTCACCAAGACTACGATTGCCCCAATGCCGCTCAGGAGCGAAGCTACTAGGTCAAGCTTCGAGGCCAGTTTACCGATCAGCCCCATGTCTGGCTCGTTAGGCGGGTCCAAGGATTCAGCAGTGTCCATTTCAGCCTCTTGGGATTTCCATTAGAAGGTTCAAGAGCTTCACGAGTAGTTGATCGATAAGGTCAAAGTCGACCTCGCCACTCCCAGCAACTCTACCGAAAAACCTCTTGATTACGGTAGCTACCTCAATCGTCTCAGACTGCAGCTCAACTTTTTTCAAATACTCGTCGTAGTGGTCGCGTACTGCCTCCCTTTCACTCCACCACAGGTCAGACTTGTTGACGACGGTGATCACGCGATTCGGCTGATTCGGCATCCCTCTGATCCACGCCCTCAGGTTCTCGGCGAACTTCTGTTCATCCGCAAGGCGCGTCTTGTGAAACACCTTTCGCAATGAGTTCTTCGTTGTTACCGCGCGAGCTCGGTCTGTGTTTCCTTCGTGGTATCCGTAGGCTACTACGTTCAGAATGACGTAGGGTGGTTTGCACTCGTTGATGGCAAGCATCCACTCTCTATCAATGTGTCCGGGCGTGTCAACAAAGTTGAAGAGTTTCCCTCCTACATTCCTGAGCTCTGAGTTGCGATTCTGCGTTCGATCGCTCCGTAGGATGGGTTGACTTTGCCTCGACTCCAACGCTCGCAGAAGTTGCGACTTGCCCACACCCGAGGGCCCGATAAGCACAACTGTTAGAGGGTTCCGCAGTGCCAAAAGAACCTGAACTCTCTCCCACAGCCGAAGTTTTGCCGCGATAACGCTCGCTTTTTTGGCAAACTCGGCGAGATGGTCAGGGTCTATATCAAAGGCAATCCTCCCTAGAGAGGCAGAGATGTACACTAGTGTCAGCGCGGTAAGCGGTTGACGTTCATTTCTGTGTCGACCAGTTGTAGTTTGCTGCGGAATGGTATGTGAAGCCCCCAGTAGAGTCACACTTGCGCGAAGTCGGACGACCGTCTAATCCGGGTCGCTGTCGTGACCAATGGTGTCACGGGCTCCGTTAACGTGTGCTTCTTCTAGCCACACACCCCGAGATTGCCGTGAAAAGTCCACCTAGCAAGCCGTCGCTGTCGTCCGTCGACGATCGAAAAACGGTTCCGAGGCGTCCCCGTCTTCGACGTCACCTCTAAGGGGCCTGAGCCCTGGGTGCGTTTCAGCCCGTTCTACCCGCACGGTAAAATTCCAGTGCCTGGCATAGAGTCCGTCGAGGCCCAGTCCGTGGAAGGCGTCTGGCAAGGCCTCAAGGCCTCAAGGTCGTTGAGTCCGAGGGCGTCGATCCATCAAAGTGCACGGTCACATCCATGAAGGGCATCAAGAGGTCCGTACGAACCCGCGGCAAGGTGCTTGGCCACAACTTCGGTGACGAGTCCCTGGCGTACCGAGAAGCCCGGGAACGCATCTACATCCCCACGTACACATTTGTGCTCGAGCATCGCCTGAAGGACGAACTCGACGAGCTACGGACGCACGCCGAGGTCGTCTTGCTGGACTATGAGACCAACGGAGACATCGACGATCTCTCGAAGCCGTTGAGTCACGCCAGCCTTGTTGCGAAGTGGCTGTGGAGACCCGTGCTCACCTCGGCAACATCTGACTGTCAGCCTTTGGTTTCGTCCCGCAACCGCAGACCAAGACTTGCGAGCTCGTGACGTATTGATCGAAGCGACGATTGGTCAATGTCATCGACGGCCAGGAGCTCCGTCGAGTCGCGACGTACAAGCTGTCCGATGGTACGAACGCCAATCACGCCCAATCCAGCAATGGCGCCAAGCGGTAGATCGAGGTCTCCAATCGGACGATCCAATTTCGATTCGTGTTCTTCCCCCGCCAGATCCGCGACGAGCCGCGGGATAACTCTATTCGCCGCGAGGTCGTTGGCGACGTCGACCTCATCGTGGCGAACGATCACCAAGGCCATCACTCCGTTTGCTTGGCGTCGTGCTTCGAAAGCGATTCCGCGCTTCGCGTAGCCTTCGAAGATGAGTTTGAGCTTCTCCTGTGCGGCCGCGAGCTCTGCGTTTGACTCCGGGTGGATGGGTGCGAGCTGATCTTCAGAGTCACGCTCGACGGGCGTTGCGGCCACAATCTTTGGTGCTTCCATAGAAGATGCGCAGTCCTCGTAGTCCTCGATCGGAGTACGCAACAGACAATCT
>JBCBLJ010000741.1:0-4212 GCA_038520195.1 Planctomycetota bacterium | reverse complement strand
CGCGACTACAAGGAAAAGAAGGCGGACTCTTATCGCGCGCTGGAGCCTTGGTTGGCGTACGCGCCGCAGACTCCCTTTCAAACGCTCGTCTGGATTCTTGCGTTTTTGATCATCGGTACGGCGCTGAAACTGATTGCGTTGTCGGCCAACATGATGCTGGTGCAGTACATCGCCGGTAAAACGGCGGTCGATTTGCGGGAACAGTTTTTTCGCAAGGCGCTTCGTCTCGACCTTGACGCTTTTGGCCAAAACGGATCGGCGGACCTGACCGCGAGGCTGACCAACGATGTCGCGTTGGTGAACGCGGGTTTGACGACACTGCTTGGCCGAATGATTCGCGAGCCGCTGAAGATGATCGGCTGTCTTGCTGGAGCGGCCTATGTGTGCCCGCGCTTGTTGTTGCTGGTGATGGTGGTCTCGCCTTTGTTGGCCATCGTGATGCAGCAATTGAGCCGTGCGATCCGTCGGGCGAGTCGTCGAGCGATGGAAGAGATGAGTCAGATGTACGGTCTACTCAACAACTCTTTCGCGGGCATCCGATTGGTCAAGGCGTCGAACACGCAAGGCTTTGAGCGGGCCCGGTTCCGACGCGGCACGCACGCGTACTATCTCAAGTCGATGAAGATGGCCTTCTACAATACGCTCGCGCGGGGCACGAGCGAGATGATGGGTATGACGACAGTCGCCGTCGCGATTCTTGCCGGAGGCTATCTGGTGATGAATGGTGAGACAAAGTTGCTCGGCCTGACGATGTCGGTCGAGCCACTCAGCCGTGGCCAAATCCTGTTGTTCTTTTCATTCTTGATCGGCGCGTCCGACCCGGCGCGAAAGCTGGCTGACGTGTGGAGTGGACTCCAGCGTGGCATCGCAGCGTCGTCGCGCGTGATCGAGATTCTTGATCGCCCGATCCGGGTCGACGAACCAACGCAACCGCGATCGGCACCCCGACCGCACGGTGCGATCGCATTCCGTGACGTCGAATACCAGTATCCTTCGGGACCGAAAGTGCTTGATGGAATCGAACTGGAGATTCCCCACGGCGAAACGGTCGCCATCGTTGGGCCGAACGGGAGCGGGAAAAGTACGCTGATCAGTTTGCTTTGCCGATTCGATGATGTGCAGTCCGGAAGCGTGATGTTGGATGAAGTGGCGGTCGATGAGATGCGGACACGTGAATTGCGACGGCGCATCGCGTTGGTCACGCAAAACACCGTGATGTTTGATGACACCATCGAAAACAACATTCGCTATGGCAGTCCCGGCGCGAAGTCGAGCGACGTCGTCCGCGCTGCGCGAACGGCTTTCGCCGAAGAGTTTATCCTCGACAAGACGCCCAACGGTTATTCGACCATGCTCGGTGTCGGCGGCATGCGGCTATCGGGTGGGCAGATGCAACGCATCGCGTTGGCGAGGGCGTTTCTTCGCGATCCAGACATTCTGATTCTTGATGAAGCGACCAGTCAGATTGATCTCGAGAGCGAGCAATTGATCCATCGGGCGCTGGAGAAGTTTCTCGTCGGACGAACGGGCATCATGGTTACGCACCGGCCAAGTACGCTGGAGTTGGCGGACCGGATCGTCGTGATCGAAGCGGGCAAGGTCGCTGACAGCGGTGACCATGAAACACTGATTCGATCCAATCGCTTCTACCAGAGCCTGTGCGGCAGCGATTGGCACAAGGCGGCTTAGGACGCAAAGGGTCTTCGGCATCGACCGGCCACTGCGGCAGAGCGCTATCAATCGTCAAAGCATCGCTTGAGTTCGATCAGATTGCGTGGGTTTTGGCCGAGGTCGCCTTTGCCGATCCTGGACTGGCTTGTCGCGTAAAGGATGGTTTTCGACTCGTCGCCTTCACCGGTTTGAACAAGCCGCACGGTGATGTCGTCCACGAAGCGGAAGAGCGAAGTCTGACGCGTCAAATTCGCCTCTGCGACCATGCCGTCTACCTTGGTCATCATCGTCACGTCCGACGCAAATGCCCAACGAGCTTGCGCATCCACCCAAGCATTTAGCCGATTTAAATGTGGTTCGATTGGGCCGTCGAGCTCCAGTGGTTGCAGTTCATCGCGTTCGGCGTCAAAGCTTAGCTCGGCGAAATTCTCCGACCAGTCGCGGCTCCAGTCATCGACTCGAAAGGCGATCGACGCGAAGACGACCACGGTGATGGCAATCGCGATCCAGCCGATCATTTTCGTTTTCCTACGACTCGTTACATTCTGTGGATTCGGATCGGCCATTTTCACGTCTCAAGGTTGTTTTCTTCCAATGCCCGACACGCCTTCCATGTTCGAATCGCAGGAAGCCGACTTTCTCGACGCCGCGAAACCGCTAGCCGCTCGAATGCGGCCCCGAAACTTGGAGCAATTCGTCGGGCAACAACACATTTTGGGCGAAGGGAAACTGCTTCGACGCATGGTGGACGCCGGAAAGCTTGGGTCGATTTTGCTCGCGGGTCCACCCGGGACGGGAAAAACAACACTCGCGCACCTCTTGGCCAGCGAAACTGGCAGTCGGTTTCGCGTGTTGAGCGCTGTGACCGGAGGCGTCAAAGAAGTCCGCGAGGCGTTGGCCTGGGCGACCGACTTGGTGGCCAGTGGTGAACCGCGACCGGTGTTATTTATCGACGAGATTCATCGTTTCAGCAAAGCTCAGCAAGACGCGTTGCTACCGGATGTGGAAGCCGGCATCGTGTCGCTGATCGGTGCAACCACAAGCAATCCCTACTTCGCGGTCAATGGCGCGTTGATCAGTCGAAGTCAGGTGTTTCAGTTGGAGTCCCTTTCGCCGCATGACCTGTCGATCTTATTGGGACGAGCGATCGAAGATGAATCACGTGGGCTCGGTTCTCGGCGACCGCAGGTTGAGGACGCAGCGATCGAGTTCCTGGCGAACGCTTGCGAGGGTGACGCACGGCGTGCATTGACGGCGCTCGAAATCGCGGTCGCCAGTTCACCCGCTTCCCCGGCGAAGGTGACTCGCGCCGATGCCGCGGAGTCCGTTCGAAATCATGTTGCCGGGTACGACGGCACTGGCGACGAACATTACGACCTGATCAGTGCGATGATCAAAAGTATTCGGGGCAGCGATGCCGACGCGGCGATCTACTGGCTCGCGCGAATGCTCGAAGGCGGCGAGGACCTTCGCTTTCTTTGCCGTCGTCTGGTGATCCTTGCGAGCGAGGACATCGGCAACGCGGACCCGCAAGCATTGCCGCTCGCGACGGCGTGCATGCAGGCTTGCGAGTGGGTTGGATTGCCGGAAAGCGAATTCATGCTGTCTCAAACGGCGGCGTACCTGGCGCTCGCGCCCAAGAGCAATGCGGCGACGGTCGCTATCGGGACAGCTCGTCGCGATGTCCGCGAACAGTCGATTGTCCCAGTTCCGGTGCACCTGCGCGATTCGCATTCCTCGACCGCGAAGGCTCAGGGACGCGGAGAGGGTTACATCTACAGTCATGATTCCCCCGACGGGATCGCGACCCAGGATTATCTCGGCGTCGAACGCGTCTACTACGAACCGGTCGAACGCGGATTCGAAACCGAATTGGCGGAGCGGAAGCGGTGGATACGACAGCGGCTTGGTTCCCCAGACTCGGCGGACTGAGTCGGATGTGGCCAACGACTCGTGGGATGCGATTGCTCGACGGAGCCGAGGGGCGCCTGGTCCTCGGTGCCATCGGAATGATGGTGGATCGATTGGTGGCGGAAGCACGGGACGAAACCGATCCGGTCGTCTGGGGTATCGATTGGTTCGACCAGTGGGACGTCGGTCAACGATTGTGGCTCCTCGAGAGCGTGACGACCGCACTGTTTAGCTCGGCGACGCTGGAACCCGCGGCGATTTTCGATGCCACCGTCGACACCATCTTCCTGGAGATTCGTGAGCTGGTGGACATGGAACTCGATGAGCCGAATCTGATCGAGGGACGCTCGTGGCGCAGCGACCTCGCCGCGGCGCTGAAACAACACGGTGGGAAGAAACGTCTTGACGACACCGACGACGATCGTCGAGTTTGGTCGCGTGCCGTGTCAGCGATGGCGGACGCCATTCTCGGTGTTCGAAACTATCAACGTGCCGAGTCCTTTCGCGATCATGCCTATGAGCGAACCTGTGCGTTCCTTCGTGACCGTGGATTACCGGAAGACTATCTCTCCAAGCTGCCCCCGTTGAGGTCAATCGAAAGCTGCGTCTCATCGACAGACCTCAACGGGG
>JBCBLJ010000882.1:0-3348 GCA_038520195.1 Planctomycetota bacterium | reverse complement strand
GAAGGGTTCGGTGTTTCGACGACTCGCGACGGCTCGCTGAGGATCGAGGGCATTCCTGCTTCGGAAGTGGAACGTCTTTGGGCCTGGGCGTCGGAGACGGAGACTGCGATTCGAAACCTGGAGCCCGCGGTCAATTCGTTGGAACAGGTCTTTTTCGACGCGGCCGGAGCCGAAGACGGCACGGAAGCATTTCGCACTCTATCGGAGTCATAGCGTGCCGGTCCACAACCTCGGATACCGCGGCTGGACCGACCAGCGCATGCCGAAGCGGCTGCGACCGTGGGTACTCGCGAAAGCGGGCATCTCATTGGTCTGGCAACGAAAGCTGCTGCGGATTCTGCTGATCTTCGCGTGGTTGCCGATCATCTTCCCCGCGCTGGGGATCTTTGCGTTTGAGTTCGCGAGCACTGACGACGAGATGTCGCAGACGGTGATTTGGCTACTGAGCAGTCCGATGATCGGTCAGCGCGACCTTGCGTTTGAAATGATGCTCGACCCTGAAGGCGCGCGGCATCAGGTCTGGTCGGCTCTGATTTTGGCGTTCTTTCGCTACCCCCAAGCGGTCGCGATGGTGATGCTGGTGGGGCTGATCGCGCCGATGATGATTTCGTATGACCTACGAAGCAAAGCGTACTTGATGTACTTTTCGCGGCCGTTGACGCCGAGTGAATACATCCTCGGGAAATCGGCGGTGGTCTGGTTTTACCTCGCGATGATCTCAACGCTTCCCGCGCTCGGCGTCTATGTGCTCGGCGTGCTGCTTTCGCCGGACCTGTCGGTGGTACTCGACACGTGGGACATACCGCTGCGAATCCTTGCGGCATCGGCGGTCTTGCTGATTCCGACAACGGCTCTCGCGCTGTGTTATTCGTCGATGTCGACCGAAAGCAGGTACACAACGTTCGGTTGGTTTGCCACGTGGATCATGGGGACGGTGGCGTACCAAATACTGACGTTTGCCGGAGGACCGGAGCGTTTTGATGGCCCGCCACGGCCCCCGCGTCCGCCAGGAGGCCCGAACTATGAACAGGCCGATCAGTTTGGCGCTCCGCCAGAATTCGGACCGCCGGAGTTCGGGCCTCAGAACAACCCGGAATGGGAAGAGTGGGTCGTGCGAATCGATGTCGATCGTTGGCGTGCGGTTTCGCCCTACGACACGCTCGGCAAAGTCCAGGCATGGGTTTTTGATTTGGATACGACGCCCGCGAGCGTGACGCCGTACCTTTTTCTCGTCGGTGGTGTCACCGTCTTCTGCCTTTGGTGGGTGCGTCGTCGAATCGTCAAACGGCTGAGTATTTAACGGGATGATCCAACTCCATCAAGTCTCTCGACTCTACGGTAAAGTCATCGGCGTCAACGATTTGACCGCCGAACTGCAGCCCGGCGCATACGGTTTGGTGGGTCCAAACGGTAGCGGCAAAACGACGCTGATCAATCTGCTGACCGGACAACTTCGTCCGACACTGGGCAGCGTTCGAGTGTTTGGCGAAGACCCTTGGCGGCGACGAGAGATGCTCCGTCGAATTGGCTTGTGCCCCGCGAGCGACGTGCTTTATCCGAACGTCTCGGCACTCGAGTGGGTGAAGTACCAAGTGAGGCTGCACGGTTTCTCGGGCGAAGACAGTCGCAACCGCGCCGAGGCGGCATTGGAACGCGTTGACATGAAAGACCGCATGCGACGTCCGATGGGAAGTTACTCGTTGGGAATGCGGCAGCGAACCAAAATCGCCCAGGCGATCGCGCACGATCCCGACCTTCTGATCCTGGATGAACCTTACAACGGCCTCGACCCCGTCGGCCGCTTCCAGATGACCGAGATGTTGATTCAATATGCCGAAGAAGGCCGTAGTCTCTTGTTTGCCAGTCACGTCCTTCACGAGATTGAAGCGATCACGTCTTCGTTCATGTTGATTCATGGAGGACGATTGCTTGCTTCGGGCACGGCCTCGGAGATCGACTCGATTCTCGCCGACACCCCGAAGGAGGTCACGGTGCACGGGAAAGACGTGGATCGACTCGCCGCCAGACTGATCGGATTCGAATGGGTGGATTCGATGTCGCTGAGTCGAAAGGGCAGTCAACTCACGCTCGCACTCCGTGATCCCCAAGAGCTGTATCGACAATTGGCTCAGTGGGTCACGTCGGACGGGTTGAGCATCGACCGGTTGCAAGCTGAGACGGGAGAGTTGACCGTCGTATTGGATTCATTGCTGCGTCATCACCGCGGGGAGGCGAGGTAATTCATGCTCGTCCTAGATGTCATACAGTTTGAGCTGCGGCGATCGTTGACCTTGGGTCGATTGATGGTCTGGGCGGGGTTGGTCGCATTTCCCGTCACCTTGATCGGCATCCTCTCGCGAAACGTAAATGTTGATCGCGAAGAGCCGATGGGTTTCATCATGTTCCTCTTGGTGCCGGAAGTCATCTGTTTGCTCGGGCTCTTGCTCTGGGCGACTCCGGCGATTGCGACCGAGATTGAGGGACAGACTTGGATCTACTTGGCGATGCGACGTACCGGACGCGGGGTCGTGGCTCTGGGCAAATATCTGACGGCAGTCATTTGGACCCTGTCTGCGGCGCTGGTCGCCATTCCGCCCTGCGTTCTTTTCATCGCGCCCGAGAACCCCTTCCGCATGTCGATGGTGATGTGCGCGCTGGCGGCGCTATCATGTTTCGCGCACGCGGCGCTTTATTTGTTCATTGGGCTGCTGTTTCGCAAACGGACGATGGTGACCGCCGTAGGATTCACTCTGGCGATCGAGTTCGGACTTTCATTCGTCCCCGCGTTGGCAAACAAACTGACCGTGAACTATCGGCTCCGGGGGCTGCTCGCCGATTGGCTCGAATGGAACGAAGTACGCAGCCGCGCCGAGTTGGTGTTTGGCAGTGAACCCGCTTCGACACACCTGTTGGCGCTCGCGATCTACACGAGCTTGCTGCTTGGGCTATCCTTGTGGAGGTTGCATGTGTCCGAATTTCCGAGTCAACAAGATGGCTAGTTTCGGGTGTCGAAGGCGGGATCAATCTCCGAACGAATTCTAGACGTTCAATCGCCAGTGATCCCGATCATCGGTCGATGGACCCTTGAGAATCCCGGCACGATTTCACTCGGGCAGGGTGTCGTCCATTACCCGCCTCCGAGCGAGGTGTTTCAAGCGATCACCCAGAATGCCGCGTCCGATCACCAGTGGGATCGCTACGGCAATGTGACCGGAGACCCCCAACTGCTCGAACGCATCTCGGAGAAACTTCGAGCCGAAAACGGATTCGATCCCGCGATGCAGACGGTCGTTTGCTCGTCCGGCGCCAACATGGCGTTTCTAAATGCGGTTTTGGCGATCGCCGATG
>JBCBLJ010000479.1:0-6512 GCA_038520195.1 Planctomycetota bacterium | reverse complement strand
TGTTGACTTTGTATCAGCTGACCGGAAAGACCAAGTATCGCGAAGCTTTTGAAGAGACGTTCGCTTTTGTCGTCAAGCATCAGATTCATCCCGGCGGGGGCTGGAGAGCGACGCTCAACGCCGACGGTTCGGTGTCAAACGGCCGTCTTTCAAGCATGTGGCAGGGTGCTTATCACAACGGCCGAGCCCTCCTGTTGTGCGAGCAATTGCTAAGCAAAGACCCGGCGTTCAAGGCTGGGGCTCAATGACAGTTTGATCCGAGTGACTTCCTTCCGCCTAAGCGCCGTTGGCAAGACGTCGCCGCGTTGTTCAGGGGCGCCGTTGATTTTCCTTGCTGCGTCGCGCGCGGGAGGCGACATGATTTTCGGATCGCGTAGAAGTACGAGTACCGGCGAAGCGCCTGAGTACGCGCAATTTGATCCGGCGGATTCGGACTTTGTGTTTCCAAATCGTGCTGGCCAGTTACGTGGTCCCGCGATCGACGTCATGCTTCAGTTCACTCTGATCCGCAAGCAAGTGTAGCCGTGGATGGACCACCAAGAAGTACGCCGCTGGAAGCACTGAAAAGAGCATCAAATGACCGGTTTCCAATCGGTCACGGTACGCGCGGTATTCGAGGTACTGCGATCGATCGAGATCGCTCAGTTCTGTTCCACGAACGTAGTACGTCCCGTCTTCAGACCGCATAGGCAAGCCCCGCAGCTGGATCGAAACCGAAATAAAGTTGATGATCGCGTACGCAAAAAAGCACCCGCAGAGTACACGCAACGATTGAGGGACCAGCGTGAGTAGTCGAGCCTGATCATCCGCTTTCTGCTTCCGAACCGCTGCCCACTTCCCGAAGAGCCCATCGGTTTTCTTCGATGGAGTCCGCGGACGGCTTGCCAACGAAAGGACCATGAACAGAAAGACTGGGAAGAGCAGAAGGGCTAGCGGTGAAGACAACCAACGAAGATCGACAGAAGAGTACAACTCAGGCATGAACGTCGACAGATGAACGGTTACGTTCACGACGAAGACTGCGAGTGCGACGACTCCGCAGAATCGGGCCAAAGTCATGTCGGTCTCCTCTCTTCGGGAGCGCGGGTTGGCGGGCTGATTCGACACGGCACGAAAAGCGATGTCGGTGGGCGATGCGTCCCTTCGCACGCAAACCGAAACAAAGCATGTCCCCGAGTGGAGTATCCCCGGATCGGTCCATATCTGACCATCAAGTTGATTATGGAGCGGATGCGGAGTTTCATGGGAGCATTGATGCCCACCACCGTGAAGGATGTCGCACGAGCGGCGGAAGTCTCCATCGGAACCGTCAGCCGCGTTCTCAGCGGAGAACCGAATGTGACGCCCGCCACGGCACAGCGGGTGATGGACGCGGTCAATCGACTGGGGTACCGACGCCAGCGCAGACGAAAAGTGGCTGCTGATGGGAGGCAGCTTTCGCGAAAAAACATCGCAATGTTGTTGATGGGGATGGATCGTTCGCTCGCCAGCCTGCCGTCGGTCGCGTGTGGCATCCACGGCGCCGAATCGGCGCTGTCCGCGTCGGGGGCGAATGTTTTGCTTTCCGATCTTCCTGGCGTCGACGAAGTCCCCAAGTCACTGGTGAACCAAACCATCCATGGCCTACTCGCCAAGGGTGCCTTGCAAGGAGACTTGATTGACGCTGCGAATCCCGATTTGGCGCGACGGCTGCGTATGATCGTGACCGTCTGGTTTCTTGGGCGGCCTCAAGGTGCTGACTGGGGCGATGCGGTCGGATCGGATGATGCCGAAGTGGGCCGGCTCGCCGCCGAGCACCTGCTTGAGCATGGTCACCGTCAACTCGCGATCCTCGATCCGAAGCCTGGACACGTCACACTCGACGCGCGATGCGCCAGCTTTTCGTGGCACGCATGCCGCCAGGGGGCCAAAGTCGACAACGTTCTCGGCGCGACCTCCGACTGGACGCTGCCACTTCAAACGGTGAATGATATTGAGCATGTGGACCGATTGGTCGGTCGGCTGCTAAAGCTGCGCAGCCGACCTTCCGCGGTTTTCTGTCCCGCCGACAGTATCACCGCCTTGGTCTACCGAGCTTGCGCTCGACGGGGCATCCGAATCGGCAAAGATCTCAGTCTGGTTTCTTGCAACAATGAACTCCCGTTGCTTACCGGACTGTATCCCGAAGTCACGACGATCGACATTGACGCCGAGCAAATTGGGCGTCAAGCCGTTGAGCAGTTGATTTGGCGGTTGGCTCACCCTGATTCGCCCTTGGTCAACGTTTCCGTGCAACCCCGTTTGGTGGAGGGTATGTCCGTTGCAAAAAAGTGAATTGATTCTGATCATCCTCTTCGCGTGGACCACGCTGGCCACTTCGATTTGCGAAGCGTTTGCCGAAGACGATCTACCGATCGTGCCCGACGGGTTCGTCGTCGATGTCGTCGCCAAGGAACCGATGGTGAGCAATCCGTGCGTGATCGCTTTCGATCGCCAGGGAAGGATCTGCGTCGCCCAGGGTCAGCAGTGGCGCGCGCCGACACCAGAAACACCAGGTGATCGGGTCGATATCCTCTTAGACCACAATGGCGATGGGATCGCCGATGAATTCAAAACGTTTGCCGAAGGCTTCAACAGCATCCAGGGAATCGCCTGGCACGGGGACGATCTTTGGATCGCCAACGCACCCGACCTGACCGTTGTGCGGGACAACGATGGCGATGACATCGCGGATGTCTATCTGAAGGTCTACACGGGGCTTGGAAACCTGGAGCACTCACTGCACGGTTTAAACTTTGGCCCCGACGGCAAACTCTACATGTCCAAGGGAAACTCCAAGGGCTACAACCGGCTCGACCAACTTGCTCCCAAGGCATTTCGCGAATTGTGGGGGCTAGCGTCTCCAACCTCCGCGCCGGACTACACGCCGGTGCAGCGTTTCTCGAAGGAAAACTACAAGCGGGCGTACCACACACCCCAAGACGACTGGGGCCAACAAGGAGGGATCTTGCGTTGTGACCCGTACTCGGACCCGACATCGAAACATCCTGTCGAAGGGATGGCACGCAATCTCGAGATCTTCTCGCGCGGCTTTCGCAATCCGTGGGACATCTGTTTCGACGATGGTTTTGATTGGCTCGGCACGGATAACGATCAGACCGAAGGCGATAAGGTTTTCGCTCCCTTCCACGGCGCACACTTCGGCTGGGGACACCCGTGGAGCTTTCACTGGACCGGCATCGGTCACTTGCCGACGATCCCCATCAGCATGCCACTCTACGAGGGTTCCGGCGCAGGCCTGATCCACTACCACTCGACACATTTCCCCGATGAGTTCCGGGGAACTTTCTTTGTCAATGATTGGATGCGACGTGAAGTCTACTGGTTCAAGCCGGAATGGGACGGCGCTCTTCGCAGAAATCAAGGCGGAGCATTTCCGGAAGTATTCATGCACGCGGAGGGCGGTCGGTCTCTGCCGGCCAGTTCCGGCCGAGTCTTTGAGCCGACCGATATCGAAGTCGGTCCCGACGGGGCGCTCTATCTTTTGAGTTGGGGGCACGCTTATGGAGCAACGATCAAAAATGGCGATCAGGTGGACGCCGGGCGTGTCTACCGCATTCGTCACGAGAGCCGCGAGCTGGTGCCGTGGGATCGAAAACGACTCGCAAAACCGATCGACACTTGGACATTCGACGAGTTGTTCCATCAATTCTCCAGCGGCATACCGGCATGGCGAGTCAATGCCCAGGTCGAATTGCTTCGCCGGGGTGACAGAAGTGTCAAATTCCTAACAAACCGCTTGAGACAGCGTTCAACGAAAGCGGAGCAAACCTGGGGACTGTGGACCCTCGGCCGCCTTGCGCCCGACGCATTGCTTGAAGTCTTCATCAGTCAAGAGTCCGACGAGAACGTTCACCTTCAATCGCTGCGTCTCCTTGCACAGGTTGACCCTTCAAAGCTGCCACCACTGATGGCTTGGAATTCCGCCAACGCACGACTGCGTCACGCAACGGTGCAAGCCGCTTGGCAATCGAACCGAACGGACCTTTCCGCGAGGCTTGTCGACCTTGCGGCGACGGAGAAAGACCGCGTCGTCTACTACGCAACGTGGAATGCGATGCGGCAGCTGATGTCGACGAGCGCTCTGACGACACTCTTGGAGCACCAACGACCGCGTGTTCGATTGGCCGCGCTTCTCGCGCTGCTGTTAGACGATTCACTGAGCGCCGACGAAGTTCTCGGTCTTCGGAAAGACCGTGACCGGGAGGTCGCCTCGGTGGTCGAACTGTGGTTGGAGAAGACCGGCCAGGGCACTCCATTGATCACGCTTTCACCACCACCTGGTCAATACGCCGCCGCAGTTGCGGTGAACGCCAATGCGACCATTCCCCGTGGCGTGCTCACCTACACCACCGATGGTTCCGCACCCGCCATGACGGACAACCGGGTCAGTGGACCGATCATGCTGAGGCAAGACGCGAAACTCCGCTTTTCGATTTTCCAAGACCATCAGCAAGCCGGTGCGACGATCGATGCCGAGTATCGAATCCGCCCCGAACCATCCTACCGCCACCGAGAATTCCTAAGTGGTTTGATCGCCTACAGTGGCCGCGCGTACGAATTCGACTGGACGGGCCTTTCGGCCGGAAAACGTCATTACACCGATCGAGGCTATCGTGTTTTGAGCGTCCCGTCAGAGCTTGCGGGCATGCCATTCCTGCGAACTGCAAACGAGGACGACCGCAACCTGGTGGACCGGCTCGTCTCATTCCAAAGCGACTCGGAGGTCACGGTGTTGATCGGCGTCGACGCCCGAATCACGCAGCCACTGACTTGGATGAGAATCGGTGATCCCGAGGGGTTTCGGGACACCGGACTCCAAATTGTCACTGACGACCCGACGTTCAATATCTTCGAAAAACGGTTCCCCGCAGGCGAGATCAGCCTCGGCCCAAATCTGAATCACCCCGGAGACTCCCGCCGTGGAAACTACATCGTCTTGTTCAAACGAGAGATTCTCACGGAGACGACGTTGACTTCGCAGACAACGGTTGATTCTGCCCTTTCCGCGTTTCCCGACGCAGACGCCGCGCGCGGACGCGAGCTGTTTCTGCATCCACGCGGCGCCGGTTGCTTTAAATGTCACCAGATGCACGGGATCGGACGGATACTCGGACCAGACCTCTCGGACATCGGCAATCGAGCGAAGGAACCGCGTATCTTGATGGAGTCCATCCTTCATCCTAGCCGCGTGATCACCGAAGGATTCGCACAGCAGAAGATACTCACCATCGATGGTCGGCTACTCGCTGGAAGCGTGCTCGAGGAAACGGGGCGGTCGCTCAAAATAGCCGATTCCAGCGGACAGGTGACCACGATTCAGAAAGATCAAATCGACGAGCGAGTTGGCACGAAGCTTTCGCCGATGCCCGACGGCTATGCGAAGCAACTGAGCCCGCAGCAGATTGCCGACGTGACGGCTTGGCTGATGACGCAGAAGGCGGTGGGCGATCGACAGGGGTTCTGGTTCCAAGACTCCGGTGACGAACTCAATATCCATTTCGGCGAGCAGCAGATCGCAACCTATTTGAAGCGCCATCCGATGCTCACTCGTCGTGCTCTCGTCAATGTCACGACACCGAATGGATTTCAACTCACGCGAAACTTCCCGCCGCGCACACCCGAAGATGTTGACCCAGGCTATCGAGCCGAGAAAGGCATCATCCACCCGGTCATGCATCCGGGAATCTGGATCAGCTTTGGTGACGTCGATGGTAACGACTATTGGCGATTGCAGTCGCGCGTGATCTTCGATCGATTCACCGAGACGCCCTCAGGCGACCGCGAAACGGGTCGCTTTTCGGCGGTCAATCGACTTTTGGACAAAACCGGT
This sequence comes from Planctomycetota bacterium, assembly GCA_038520195.1. Taxonomy (GTDB): domain Bacteria; phylum Planctomycetota; class Planctomycetia; order Pirellulales; family Pirellulaceae; genus Stieleria. Next base: position 640 of record JBCBLJ010000479.1, on the reverse strand, counting down.
CAGCGCGAAGTCTGCCGAGAAACCACTCGGTACCTTTTCGAGCGAGTTCCTGAAGGAATGCTGTTGGTGCTTGACGCCGAATACGTGTCCGACGAACAAGGATTCTACTTCGGTGACCAGGAAGAATCGGGACTGGCGATCCGAGTGGCGTCGCCGATTCGTGTTCAGGGAGGAAGCGGAACGATCGTCAATGATCGAGGCGAGGAAAATGGTGCGCAGGTGTGGGGAAAAGAAGCGAAGTGGTTCGACTATTTCGGTACGATGAGCGGTGATGAAGTCGGAATCCTCGTTGTCCCCGACCCCCAAAACCCGCGTCCCTCTTGGCTGCATGCCCGCGACTACGGAGTCGTCGTTACCAATCCGTTTCCGAAGCAACCCAAGGAAAGACGCGAGCCCTACGTGAAGACGCCGATCGAGAAAGGCGAACGCTTCCGACTTCGCTACGCCATCCTTTTCCACGACAACCTCAAGCCACCGACGACGCGACGGGCAGTGGCGGAAAGAATTCAAGCGCGACTGTCCGCTACAAAGGAGTGAAACTGCGATGCATGCGGCACGACAACTTCACTGGATAGCCTTCCTGGCTGGCATCTTCCTTACCGTGAAGACAGATGCCCAGGAGGAATTCCCGTCGGTCAAG
>JBCBLJ010001200.1:0-1587 GCA_038520195.1 Planctomycetota bacterium | reverse complement strand
GTCGCGGTGAGTTACAGGCCATCGGTCGCCGATGCGCCGAAGACCAACTCGGCGACGCCTCCTCGGCGTTGCTCCTGCAGAGTGTCTTGCCCAAGGAAGACGCCTCCAGCGGTGACGACGAGTCGTTGCAAGAATTGCTTGATCGCATCGGATTCGATGCCGTCCAACATGAGCAGGTCCGCGCCGACATGAAGAATGGTCGGATCGGATTGTCTCAAAACCGCTTGCTGTCGAGTACAACGATCCGCGATGTCGGACCGGACCATTTGGTGGACCTTCGTCGCAACGTTTCAACCACCGCGGGCGAACTCGGTGCAACCGCCATCCGCGACGGACAAGTGGCCGTGGTGACACTCGCCGCAGGAGTCGGAAGTCGCTGGACCGAAGGCGCGGGCGTTTGCAAGGCGCTCCATCCATTTCACCGCTTCGCCGGACAGCATCGAAGTTTTCTCGAAGTCCACTTAGCTAAGAATCGTGCGTCCAGTCGCAAACATCGCGGCGTGATCCCACATGTCTTCACGACAAGTTATCTGACCGACGATCCGATTCGCGCACACTTGGAGCGACACCGGCGTTTCGGTTTTCCCGGACCCGTTCACGTTTCCACGGGAAAGAGTGTCGGATTACGGATGATCCCGATGATCCGTGATTTGCTTTTTCTGTGGCAGGAAACGACACAGCAGGTCCTGGACCAGCAGCAGCAAAAGGTGCGTGAGAGCGTGCGGGCGGCGCTGATGAACTGGGCCCGGTCAGCGGGAGAAGGAAACGACTACACGGACAACCTTCCCGGCCAGTGCTTGCATCCCGTCGGGCATTGGTACGAAGTCCCCAATCTCTTGCGGAGCGGCGTGCTGAGACAAATGCTGAATGATCAGCCGTCCCTCCAATACCTGATGTTGCATAACATTGACACGCTCGGTGCGAACGTCGATGCAGGGGTACTTGGAACGCACATCGAATCGGGTTCAACGCTCAGCTTCGAAGTCATCACACGACGGTTGGAGGATCGTGGCGGTGGGTTGGCAATGGTCGGCGGGCGTCCGCGTTTGGTCGAAGGGTTAGCCATGCCAGACGAGCGACTTGAGTTTGATCTTACGTACTACAACTCGATGACGACCTGGATCAGCATCGATCAGTTGCTCGGCGTGTTCGAACTGTCGCGTGACGAGCTTGACAATGACTTGAAGGTCGATGCGGCTGTCCGCCGGCTCGCCAAGCGGTTGCCGACGTATGTCACACTCAAGGACGTGAAGAAGCGTTGGGGCCACGCCCAGGAAGACATTTTCCCGGTGGCTCAGTTCGAGAAGCTCTGGGGTGACATGACCGCGCTGCCGGAAGTCGATTGCCGCTTCTTTGTAGTGCCGATCCGCCGCGGTCAGCAACTGAAAGCTCAGGCCCAACTCGATCCCTGGAATCGCGACGGCTCATCGGCCTACATCGATTCACTCTGCGATTGGTCGCAGTGATTGACACCAGTGACTGACGCAAACCAGGCTTTGCAGTGCCTGTGAATGACGCCCCCAAACCAGTACGGACCAACTAGGACGTCTTGGACTCAAGCTCCTTCAGCCGCGTCTCCAGATCATT
>JBCBLJ010000394.1:0-7472 GCA_038520195.1 Planctomycetota bacterium | reverse complement strand
GATTCGACCGCTCTTTTTCATCTACGGTATTTGTTGCTTTGCGATGAGCCTCCAAGCTCGGCAGCTCCGCGATCAGGTTGAGGCCTACGTCTTTCGCCACGAGAACCGCACCTCGGAAGCCGATGCTGCCGTGCACTCGATCGACGTAGGCCTCAACCTGATCGCGGAGCTGCCGAGCTTGGAGGCTCATCGCAAAGCAACAAATACCGTAGATGAAAAAGAGCGGTCGAATCATCGGTGCCCCCAAAGACAGCGCGGACGTGATCACAACACTTTGCGTAAGTCGTTTTGCTGGATTCCCACCGACCAGCTAACGCAAGTGGGACGCACGACGGGCCAGCGACGTGCGAGCCCCCAGTGTACCCCCAACCGTCATGGACCGATTCGTCGACGCTGTTGGGTACGAAAAAGCACGCCGGGATTTTGATGCGGCTATGATCGTGTTCCTCCCTCCCCAGGAACACATCATGAATACCCGTCGCAAACGGTTTCGAGCCCCGCTTTTCGCTGTTGTCTGCGTGTTCGCGCCGCTCCTGCGCGGCGCAGAAGTCCGCGTGATCTATCCCGAACTGGAGCCGACGATCGCGGGGAAGGAGGTGGATTGGATCTATGGCGACTACGTGATGAAAAACGATCAGATCACACTGATCATCGCGGCACCCATTGTCACTCGCGACGCGAATCTAACGGTACGTCAGATCGGGGCTTCGATCCTTGACATTTCGCTCAACGAACCTTCCAACGATCAACTCAGCGCGTTCATCCCGACGATGGGTAATTACGTTTTCCACGATCCGTCGAAAGTGGAAACGGGACGTGAGAACGACGGCGTTTTCTGGAAGTGCCGGTCCTCCAAATCGCTGCGCGGCGACGGCACCGCTGCGACGGTCACGTATCGATTGCGCGACGACGACCCGTTCGTCACCGCAACCATCGTGGTCACTGGCGAGAAAGCTCGCCAAGTCAGAGCCGTTGACGGCGTCCGTGCTGATCGAACCTTTAAGTTCTCGGTCATGGACGGCCTGGCGCTTTGCGAAGACCCGTTCTTTCGTCAGTGCATTGGTTTTGCGGGGGATGGCATCAAATGGGTGAATGGACGTCCCACTCAGCTGCTTCATCAAGCAACGAAGGGTGATGGAGAAGTTTCCTGGGAGACAAGGATCTATCCGGCGACTTCGAAGCTGGATCTGATCGGGGCCCTGGCTGGTGCCGAGCTGTGTACCTTTGAAGTGCAGGATCAGCTTTCAGACTTTGGCGATGAAGCCGTCACACGTGCAACGCTGAAGATTACCGGTGCCGATACCGATCCATTGGAGTTGAGAACCGACGACGAAGGTCGCGCCCACGCGCGGCTGACAAACGGAACGTATCAGGTGGAAACTTCGGCGATCGGATTCCGCCCGACCACGAAGGAAATACGCTTCGAGGGCGACCCGGAACCGATCCAGTTGAAGCTTGCCGACGGCGGTGGGGTGGTCGCGACCATCGTCGACGGTGAAGGAAGGTCGATCCCCGCGAAAGCCACGATCTATCGGACCGGCGTCGATCCATCAGCGGTCAACCTTGGCCCCGACAGTACTCGGACGTTTGTGAAGAACTGTGTTTACTCGGTCCACGGCGCATTTCGATGCCCGCTGGATTCGGGTGAATACGAGATCGTGTTCAGCCGCGGCCCGGAGTACAACCGCGTGATCAAAAACGTCAGTGTGGAAGCTGGCGAATGGGAACAGCTTCAGGTCACGTTGCCGCGCGTCGTCGACACTTCTGGCTGGGTAAGCACCGAATTACACAGCCATAGCAGCCCCTCTGGAGACAACGTGTCAGATCAATACGGTCGCGTCGAGAATCTCCTCTGTGAGCATCTTGAGTTCGCGCCGTGCACCGAACACAACCGGATCAGCAGCTACACTCCGCATTTGAAAGCGATGGGGCTTGTCGACTTGATGGCGACTTGTAGTGGCATCGAGCTTACTGGGCGACCGCTGCCGGCCAACCATCAAAACTCCTTTCCATTGCACCATCATCCACACACTCAGAATGGGGGCGGGCCGCGCACGGACGTCAATCCCGTGGTGCAGATCGAACGACTCGCGATGTGGGACGGTGGACGCGAAAAACTCGTTCAGCAAAACCATCCGAACTTGCACCAGATTTACGGCGACCTGGATGTGGATGGGAACGCCGACGCGGGCTTTCGAGGGATGCTGCAATGGATGGATGTCATCGAAGTGCACCCGCCTCAGACGATTTTTGAGGACGTGGCCGCCGACCCGCCCAATGTCCGCGAGATGCGGATCCCGCTGTTCCAGTGGCTGCAATTGTTGAATGACGGATACCGCATTCCGGGCGTGGTCAATACGGACGCCCACTACAACCACCACGGTAGCGGTTGGCTGCGAAACTGGTTCAAGTCTTCGAGCGACGAACCGAGTGAAATCGACACGATGGAGATGGTGCGGAACGCCGAGGCGGGGCATATCATTATGTCGACGGGGCCGTTCATGACGGTCCGAGCGACGTCGAAGGCGAGCGATCAGGCCGCGATTCCCGGCAGCGACCTCAAAGCCGCCGGCGGTAAAGTCACTGTCGAAGTCAAAGTGCAATGCCCAAACTGGCTGGACATCAATCGTGTCCAGATCTTTGTCAACGGTCGCCCCGAACCCACACTGAATCGGACGCGACGAGACCAACCAACACTGTTCGGTGATTCACGTGCCGTCGTCAAGTTTGACTCGAGCTTTGAAGTTGAACTCGACCGCGATGCGCACCTGATCGTTGGTGCGATCGGCGAAGGGATGACCATGCAAAAGGTGATGGGCGAGAACTACGGCAATCGTCCACCGATCGCGGTGAGCAACCCAATCTTCGTCGATGTCGATGGCGGCGGTTTCAAACCCAACGGAGACGGTTTGGGATTGCCGCTGCCGAAGGAGTGACGGCCCCAAAGACGGCATCGCGGCGCGATCGATCAGCCCGAGTATCGAACGCCGCGGTACATTCGTTGCTCGGTGGGCTGGGCGGCCCGTTTGCTGACCGATGGCAAGTCTTCTTTGTGCGAAAGAACGATCAGTTTGTCGTTTGCGTGAACGGTTTCGTCCATCTTGGGATTGCGAATGACATCGCCACTTGTTCGCTTGATGGCGATGACGACATGACCACCATCGCCGGTGAGTTCGACGTCACGAATTGAACTGCCCGCCAGCGAAGAATTCTCCGCGATCGGTATCTCCATCATACCGAGCCCGAATGTCTCTAGATCTTGGTTGAGTCTTGCGAACGCACGAACGTCACCGACGAGTGACTCGACCGTGGGGCTTGCGATCAGCTGCGCGATTTTTGCCGCACCGATTTGGGTTGGCAGCACGACCCGGTTCGCGCCGCTGCGGAGTAGCTTGCGTTCGGTCGCCTCCGATTCGCCTCGAGCAATGATTTGAACCTCCCCGTTGAGTTCTCGGGCGGTCAGGGTGACAAAGACGTTTTCGGCGTCACCGGGTAGCACCGTCGCCAGCACCGCGGCCCGCTCAACTCCAGCCTTTCGCAAGATGTTTTCCTCCGAGGCGTCGCCGACCACAACGAGCAACCCTTCGCGTTCGGCGTCGGCAAGCCGCTCAGAGTTTCGATCGACGATGACAAACGAAACGTCTGACTGACGAAGTTCTTCGACGAGCCGCTGACCGACGCGTCCATATCCACAGATGATCGTGTGGTCTTTTGCTTGCTCGATGCCTCGACTCATCCTTCTTGCTCCCAATGCGCGTTGGATCTCTCCTTCGGCGATCATTTGCACAAATCCGCCGAGGACGTAGATGGCGGAACTGCAACCGGTAATAACGAGACTCAGCGTAAACAGCTTGAGCGCGGGGTCATTGATCGGGCGGACTTCGCCGTAGCCGACACCGTAGATCGTGATTGCGACCATGTAGACGGCATCAAGAAGGCTCCATCCGGCGATCACGTAGCCCATTACACCGACCGCACACGTGCTGATCACGATGACCAAGCCCCGTCGCATTTTTTGAATCGATGTCGAGCCGGACATGGAGCGGCGGCGCCAGAGTGTGATGCAACGTGTTGACCGAAACAACGTGAAATCGGCCCCGCCGCATCCAGTGTACCCGCGGCTCGACGGCGCGGGAACTCGCAAGCCACGAGTGTCCTGTCCTGCGAAAACCGATGCACCACGGGCTCGCGGTGGTGGATGACTTCAACTCCGATCCGACTTCAACCGATCCGAATTCAACACCGATCGATGCATCGGTGATGGACTCTCGCTGGTTAAAGCTCAAACCCGCCGGTCGTCAACCAAAACGTGACAATCATGCAAACCCAAACGAAGTCCAAGAAGTGCCAGTACTGCGCTGCGAAATCGACCGGCCAATGCCGTTCATGATCGTACACACCGCTCATCGAACGGGCCCCAACGATGCCCAGCGCAAAGATACCGCCGAGAACATGCAACGCGTGGAGGATGGCCAAGACCACGACCATTCCCGCGACACCTTTGCCCGTACCGCCGAATAAGGCCGGCCCAAGCAGCATCTGGTTCATGGCGAAACACTGGACCACCGTGAAAATGATCGCCGCGAAGGTGCTGACGCCCAGCAGCCACGCGGTGGCGCGAAATCGGTCTCGACGGACGGTCCGAGTCGCGGCGTGAACGAGGCCACTGATCAAAAGCAAACAGACGGTGCTGATCAGAAACGAACCGGGTAACGGGACGCTGTTCTGTGGATCGTTCCGCCGCGAGTAGGCGTACAAGCCGAAGAGCAGGATGCTTGTGAGGAAAAAGATGAGCAACGAAAGCAAGAACAGCCAGCCACCCTGCTGAACCCGACGGTCGGCGGGCAGCACACTGGCATCGGTCGGGACCTCCATCGGAAAGTCACTCTCGGCGGCGGGTTCGATGTCCGTGTCCATCTCAGCGTCTTTCCACTCTCAACTTTCCACTCTCAACTTTCCACTCTCAACTTTCCACTCTCAACTTTCCACTCTCAACCCGCCCGCGTAGGATAACTCGGCGGGTGGGAAACACGGCATGGTTGTGGCATGATGCCGCGTGCGAAGAGGCGCGGTCCCGACTTTGGGTAGAACCGCAAGTCGGAGCGGGAATCAAATCCCATGGCGGCGATCAATGAGCAAAATACGCGATTTCTGCAATGCGGACCTACCCGGCCTCGCTCGAGTCTGGAGCGACCACTGGTCGCAGGTCGATATTCCGCCCCCCATCAGCGCGTCGATCATCGAACGTGCGCTCCTTTCGCGAAGTTTCTTCGAGCCGAACCACCTACTGGTCGCCGAGCAGGACTCCCGTGTCGAGGCTTGGTGTCAATGGAACCGAACGGACCCGTGTGGGCCTGCCGAGGAGTCACATGAAACGGTGGTGCTCTCGGCGATCTGTTTCTCGCAAGCCGGGCTCGAGAGTTGCGACGATCTACTGACTGCGGCGGAGACGGATGTCCGCGCGAGCGGCCACACAACCATCACGGTCGGCCCGCTTCGCGACGATCGCTTTGGGTACGTCGGCCTGCCACCGATCGGTCACGGTATTGGAATCCCTGAAACGGATGTCCGCGTTGCGTCGTTATTGACGCGACATGGCTATTCACCTCAGGGCAGTTACAGCCGTCTGGTCGTTCCGACGGCTCCCTACCGCGCCCCGGTGAATCGTGAGATGATGCAGTTGCGGCGGACTACGCGAACCGAGACCTGTTCGGTGATGCCGAATGGAGGACGTCAAGCCGCGGCGATGTCACATTTAGACATCGAAAATCACATCCTCGTCAATCATCGCAGTGGCGAACACCTCGCGAGCCTGCGACTGTGGCTCAGCGATCCTGACTCCCAAGTGATGAGTTGCAGCGAGGCGATTTTGGATCTTACGCCGATCGATTCGGCCGGTTGCTTGACAGCGGCCGAATCATTCCTCATCGCTGCTGTCATTCGAACCCTTGCCAACCGATGCATCTTTCAGGTTGAGACCGCCGTCGACTCCGAAGACCAGGCGCTCGTCGGCCAACTCGAAGCCCTCAGTTTTCGATGCACCCAACGCGGTCGACGGTGGCGAAAGGAATTGACATGATCGGGTCGGCAGTCCGCACCCGGAGGATGAGTTTGCAGTCATGAGCCGAAAAGAAAAAATCATCGCGATGCTCGCCGAGGATCCGGGCGACACTTTCCTGCGCTACAGTCTGGCGATGGAACTGCGAAGCGAAGGTGAGCACGACGAAAGCCTCAATAAACTCGCTGAGTTGACCCAAGACGACCCACCCTATGTGCCGGCTTTTTTCATGGCCGCGCAGCAACTCGTGGACCTCAGCCGGATTGATGAAGCGAGAGGTCGACTCCGCGCCGGCATCGACGAAGCGCGACGACAGGGAGACTCACACGCGGCGGCCGAAATGAGTGAACTTTTGATGTCGCTCGGCGAGTTGGGCGAGGACGACGAGTTGTAGTGTCCGGCGAACAAACGCCCGCGATCGTCCTGCGTACGATCGAATTCAGCGAAACCAGTCTCGTCGTCACGCTCTTGACCCGAGAGTTTGGGCAAGTGGCGGCACTGGCGAAGGGGGCGCGCCGGCCGAAGAGTTCCTTCGAAGGCTCGCTTGACCTGCTTGCCGTTTGTCGTGTAGTGCTGATCCGGAAATCGGGAGATTCCCTCGATCTGCTCACCGAGGCAAAGCTACAGCGACGCTTTCGTGGTGCGGAGCGGTCTCTTGAGAGGCTTTACGCAGGCTATTACATCGCCGAAATGCTGCGATTATTTACGGACAAACACGATCCACATCCGGGCCTGTACGACCTGTCGCTCGACGCGCTTGCGCAGATCGACGGGTCAGGAAATGTCGCCTTAGCGCTTTTGGGATTTGATATCACAGCGCTGCGCCTACTCGGTCACGCCCCCGCAACGCGAAGTTGTGTCGGATGCGGCGAGGTCGTTCGCAGCGCCGAACGGATGTTTTTCGCTCCCATCGGCGGTGGCGTCGTTTGTCCGCGATGCCGTTCCCGACAGGAAGTCGTAACGACGGTCCGCGGCGAAACGATCGAACAACTCGAGCGTTTGCTGGCACCACACACTCGTATCCCGATCGCCATTCCGAGTGGAATTTATCGGGAGATCCGGGGGCTGGTCAGTCGATATATCCAAGCGATCCTCGGTTCGATCCCGAGAATGCAGTCTTATTTGCCCGCCCGGATGGAACCGGTGGAATGAAATTCGAATCGACGCATAGAACACGACCTTCGAGCCACGCCAACGCCTTGCCCATCGCGATGATCGTGATGATCTTCGCTTCGATGGGCTGCCGCACGCCCATCGGAAGCTTGGCGGGCAGCTCTCCGGCTACCCCGTCACCGCGCTCCGGCGACGAGTCCGCCGTGAAACAGGCGGGTGGCTCTTCCTTCTTACCGGGGACGAACCGATTGGTCGGCTTTATTTCGGGCCAACCGGGCGGCTTGATACAACTCTTTGGCTC
>JBCBLJ010000875.1:0-3378 GCA_038520195.1 Planctomycetota bacterium | reverse complement strand
GGCGATGTATCCATCTTTGCGAAGCAAGGCCTCGTCCGGTGCGTCGCCTCCATTGCACAAGAACTCTTGCGGGTCGATGGTAGGCCGGAACTGCATCAACGCTGTCTGCGGCTGGCAAGGTTGGCAATCGGTCGGCGCGACACACTCGACGGGTCCGCAGCCGGGGCGAAGGCGATCGAAGAATCCAACCTGGGCAACCGAAGCGTCTGGTTGGGAGGAAATCTGGGGTTGAGCCAAGGCCGGCGATGACATCGACGTTTGTTCGACGCCCCGTACGGACGGCGAGTGACCGCCCGGTGTTAATTTGGGCGTCGGAAACGATGGCGTCGCGGGAAGCTTGGTTGTTCCCGGAAGACGGAACGCCTCGACGTCCCCGCTGGTTCGACAGCCGACTAAGAACGCGAACAAGAGAACGACCGAAACTGCTACGCGTCGATGAGACATGGCGAGTCGCTTCAATGGAGTCAATTAGCGGGGCTGTTGGCCAAGGGTGCGGCTGCCGGGGTTGGCGGCTCACTTTGATAGATCGGTGCCCAGACGGGATAGCCGAAGTAGAACTGCGGCGCGAGCACCGGATTTCGCGGCGGCGCGAGCGATCCGATTCTTAAGATCGCGATCGGGCGTCCGAGCGAGTCGGCGGTCGCCAAGGCATCCTGGTCGGGGGTCAAATCAATCGGCCGGGAATCATCGTTTGTTTTCGCCAGCGGCGCAGCCGACTGCGGGTCTTCCAAGTAGATGACTCGAGTCACCAAACTGCCTTCCATGGCATTTTGAAGATCCGACTCGCTGAGGTTGATAGGGATCGGAAACCGCGTCTCTTGGCCCGCGGGCGGATGCAATCGCCCGAGCAATTCGATCGTTGGATACAACTCAGCACCCGGCGAAAATGGGATGCCGGTCACACGGAAGCGATACACGGGCCCGACCATCAAGCCGGCCATCAGATTGGGTTCGGACGGAGCCATTGCGCCACCATTGGGCATGGAGAACTCCGTGCCTTCGGGGCCATAGAACTTCACCGGCTGAAATGACGTGGGTTGCACCCGGTACGCCGCGGGACTGTTCCAGATCGCTCCCGGCGGGAGACTGGTGTGATAGAGCGGATGTCGATCCGTGCGAACCGGCGTTGAACCCGACTGCTGCGCCGTTAGGTTCGACATCGAGCCGAAGAAGATCACCGCTGCTATGGACAGAACGCGAGAGGTTTGAGTGGTCAGTCGCATCGCCGTCAGAGTCCCCATCAAAACCATGTTGGTGACAAAAGAGTGTACGAAGCGGGCGTCGGTCACCCATGAGATGCCGACGCCGCTCGCTTTTCGATCGCTTCAGCCGACCCGAGTCGCGTTGCGACTAGGGGTTGCAGTTCGGATCGACTGCTTGGCTGCCGCGTTGGTACAAGCCTCGTCCAGCCGAGATGCCCGGATGGATGTTCTGCTCGGTCACGCGAATGTTGCGAACCGGGTTCGGATAGCTGTACCCGGGTTGGTGCCGGACCGTGGTGCGAAGCGTGTCGACGGGCTGCGGAATGTTCATCGGCGTGCGGTTCCGCATCACGTGCTTCTTCAACCCGGCTTGATGTCCGAGTGGAATGTGTGGCGGTCCGGGCAATCCGATCGGCGTTCCGCTCATCGGCATTCCGTACTGCGGCGCGGTGATTCCCGAGATCATACCGGGAAGCTGCGGTGGTACGGGCGAGCAAGAACCACCGTCGGGTCCACATCCTTGCGTCGAGGCCACGGCGAACGGAGCGGGAAGTCCCGCGATCGGCGGCGCCATGCCCAATCCCATGCCGCCGGCACCTGGCATCTCGATGTCTTTGTCACCCAAACGGATGATCGCCAGGATGGAACCACGACGGTCTGCTTCAACGATCGGGTCAATGCCCGGATCGAGTCGCGTGCTGACCAAGGTATCGATGCCAGCCAAGGCGGGCCCCTGGAAATCGGGATCGGGAAGATACAACACCTTGGTGACGAAGTTGCCCGTCACGACTTGGTCGAAGTCTTCCTCATCGAACTGCACGGGAATCGAGTTGTGTGCGAGGTAGGCTCCCGTACGCGGATTCGCGAATGCGAGTTCGATCGTAGGATAAAGTTCCACGCCTTCGCGGCCAGGAATATTAGTGAGCTTCAATCGGAACAAGCCGCCCTGAGGAAAGTTCTGACGTGCGGGAACGATCAGGGGTTGGCTATCGAACGTGCCGCTGCCACTTTGATCGTAAAGCACTTGCATGCCTTCGGGACGTCCGAAAGTGACTTGCAGCGGTTGCATTACCGGAGCACCGACCATGGCACCTCCCATCGGACCACCGTGAATCACACCACCACCGGCGGGAATCGATCCGACGCCACCGTCCATGCAGGTGTTGCAGTTGGCAGCGCGAAGATTCTCGATGAATCCGACCTGTTGAATCTCACCGCCCTCATCGCTGACGGTTTCGGCTTTCGCGACTGACGTCAGCGGAGACGAAGTGTTCGCAGCGGCACCGTTGTAGGCGGCAGGTCCAAGGACGCCGGGGCCGGGGCCTCCGACGCCGGGACCAGGTTCCATCAGATGTTGGGCTGGCGGTAAATTGTGTCGGGTCGGTACACATCCGGTCGCGACCATCGCACCCGCCGCGATCAGCGACAAGTGAGTGAAGAAGCGTTTCATCTTTTCCCCCATTCCTTGGGTAGTACCGCGCTCGAATGCGGTTGCGGGATCACCCGCATCGGCTGAAGTGGTCTTAGTTGTGCGTGACGATCTGGCTGGACGCGCGAGGTGAATCACCTCTACGATCCGGCGACGTGTGTAGACCGGCCACGGAAAGGAGCATCGGCACGAATCGACTCGATTCTTTGGAAAAATCGCCACGACCGGCCCATGAAGACCATTCCGCACAACGCGAGCGACCCACCCGTTGCCGTGAAACGCTGTTTCACGGCGTTCTTTGTGTTCTTCTTAAGCGTTTTGGCCGCGAACGCCAACGATTTATCGTCCGCGGACAGTCAAACCGCGACAAGCCAGGACGCCGCGCTCGCGATGGTCGATCAAGTGATTGATCGACTCGCCAACGGCCAAGCCTTTGAGGCGAAAGTCCGTCAACGTGTCTGGGCATCAGGACGTGAAGTTGTCGGAGTCGGAAAACTGGTTCAAGCCGCCAGCGGAACCGGTGCGTTTTCGATGGCGCTGACGATTCATGATGGCAACGGCAAACACAGTTTCCAGCAAGTCAGCGATGGCCGCTTGGCCTACACGCGAACTGAAATTGGCAACCAAGTTTCGCTGAAACGGGTCGACGTCAGTTGGCTCGACGAAGGCCTCCGCGCCCTTCGCCGTAACGACCGGGTGCGCCCCAGCATGAAAGTCGGGGGCCTCTGCGAAATGATGGCTGGCCAT
>JBCBLJ010000591.1:0-5395 GCA_038520195.1 Planctomycetota bacterium | reverse complement strand
GACCAATGGGGCGAGACCTTCCGTACGCTCATGGTGGACGGCCAGCAAGCGCGGAACAACCGGCGAATTCGTGGCGTCACCAGCTTCTGGATTGATTTGGACTCCCTCGCCCACGCGCAGACGCTCGCCGCCGCCGTGATTTTGAATGAAGTCCACCGCAACGCCCCAGGCGCGCAGCAAATACAAGCCTTCACAAAGGCATGGGAAAACGAATTTCCAATTCCGGCCGAAGAAGCTCCCTACGAGAAGCTTCTTCTATGGCGGCAACTGATGATTTGCGGGCTCGCCGAGGATTTGCAAATCAATTCGGAACAGCTGGACGTTCGCGTCGAAATCATCTGGCGTCTGGCCGAGTTGGACCCGCTCCGCATCGCGGAAACCGCATTTCCACGTACCCCCCAAACCGACCGACATCTCGCCGCCTTTGAAAACGTTTTTCGGGCGGTACACGCCGATGTCTGTGGCCCGGGGGAGACACTGCATCCGACGTCGGTTGCGTTTCGAAAAGCGTTGGTCAAACATCATCGCGACCGTGGCAACGGTGAAAAGGCGGATACCTTCTTGCCCAAACTCAGCGACGAAATCTCCTACGGTGACCTCGTTCTTGCGGCTCAGTTTTTCTTGGACACCGAAGAGACCGAGCGCTTCGAACAGACCATTTCGCTGATGATGGGAGCGCTACGCCGTTCGCAGTCGCTCGTCGGACAATCCAATCAAGTCTTCGACATGCCGATTGCGTGGGCGTCGATTGACAAAAAGAGCCAAACGGTCATTCGCCGTCATGAGTTAGCGTTACTCGATCTGGTCTTCGCCGGCGCCCGACAAACCCAAAGCCAACGGTGGGCACAAATGGGTCTCAGCGTCTCACAGTCGAGTGGTCTGCCACGACCGGGAGTGCAGGTCATTACGACACCAGGTGCCAAAATCGTCAGGGGGTTTTCCACGGGAGCGTTGCAAAGAGGGTTTAGTTTTGGTCAGCCCCGGCTGATCAGATCGGCTGGAGCGGCGCAACGACAAATACAGAACGCCACACTCAAACCACTCAACGATTACCTTTTCGACGCAAGCTATCCTCATACAGCGACGCTCGTCGCAGTGCGTGCTCGCGGCCAGGTGGCCCAAGATGGATCGCTACCGGAAGACTACCTTCGACATCTCGAGCGTACCGATTTCGACGGCCCGGCTCAGGAGAAGCTCACCCGCCGTGCCTTCGCAGCGTTTGCACGTTGGAACTCCGGGAAACGGGAGGAAGCGTTCACCGCGATCCAGACGCTCGCGAAAGATTATCCCGACAACCCCATCTTGGAGATCGAACTCGCGCGATTCGCGCACCGCCTCGGACGATCGGGACAGGCGTTGACGATCCTCGAAAACATCAATCCCGCAGACACCGATTTACTCATCACCAAACTGCTCGCCGAAGTCACGCTGGCATCGAAAACCGGTCGGATCCTCCGAGTCCGGAAAGCGTTCGACGCACTCAACGAGCTAGAACTGTCCGCCGACATCCGGATGAGCCTCGTCGCACACGCGCAAAGCCTCGGCATGGAAAAGCAAGCGACCCGTTTGCTCGACCAGATGCCGCGGACCGACACGCTCCCGATCGAACAACAAATCCAGATCGCCAAGACGATCGCCAACAACGGTCAAAGCGAGCTTGCCGGCGAAGTGGCCTATTCCGCGTTCAAGCGTTTGACCAACAACTACACCGTCATTCGACGCGTCGCCAACCAGGGGGCACTCGAAGAAGTTCTTGCGTTGCTCCGTTCACTCGGCCGGCTCGAAGCGTTGATCGAAAACGCCGAACGCCAAGTCGCCGCGGCACCGACTTCGATCGATCTACAACTCCAACTCGCTGAATACTATCAACTTGCGGGACGTCTTGAGGAAGCCGATCAAATCTGGGGAACCATTCTCCAGCGCAATGACTTTATCACCGCCGATCGCTTGCTCGCCCGCGCCGCTCACCTTAAAGACGTGTCACGTAACAAGGACGCGGCGGACTACTATCTGCGGATGGTTCGTGAATCACCGTCACGGTTCAGCCAACACTACTCGGATATCACCCGAGTGATCAGCCGCACCGGCCGTGTCGAGGACCTCTACGCGGTTCTCGCCAATACGCCGCCAAGCCTGATACCGGCCTACCGGATCGACGACCTCCTGCGGCTCGACGGTGCCAACGCGTTCGGAGAACGCAAACGCAAATTCCTTCGCAATGCGATGTCATCCAAGTCGGCGTCGGCGATTCTGCACGAGGTGATTGCCGCCGTCCCCGAAAGCGACCAAGCGATCACCGAAGACCTGAGTCGGGTGGCGATCACGGCGGTCTCGCGTCCGGACGCATTCAAACCGAATTCGTCGTTGTGGCAAGTTGACAGCCGATCCACCGATGGCATCGCGCGTGGGCCGCTCGACGCCATCCTCGCGTTAGCTCGCGTTTACGAACCCCTAAAACGCGCGACACGTTCGGCAATTCGGGCTGCAATGGAAGCCGACGAAACCGCGCCCACTGCCCAAGTCGTCGGAGCACTGCTCGACATTCGTGACGACTCCAAACTCGCTAGCGCCGCAGAAACACTGTATCTGTGGTCTGAACGCCAACGGCTCGCCCAACGAACCTCACAACGACTACCGCTCAGCGGCGGCCTGCTTTGGCAAGCCGGACAGATCATCGCGGCATCACAAGTCGAAAACGCGACGGGGCTCGCCGTCGAACTCTTCGAAGCCGCCCGCTGCGATCCCAAGGTTCTATCCGGAACCGATCCGCAATACGGAATCATGCACCGTTTGGTCGATGCCTATGCGGACGACGGACGACCGGAACGATCACGACGGATCCTGCTCGAAGCCTACCGACGCAACTCGCGAATCATCACCCACCGCACTGTCTCCCACCGGACCATTTACGAACGATTGCGTGCCAACCAGTGGTATGCCGAAGCCCTTTTCGATCTCGGCTACTATCTCGACGCCGCGATGATTTACCGCCGTGACACCGCCGACGCGGCACAATTCGAGCAGGTGCGAGGTTACGGCCCGGCGATCGGATTAACGCGTTTCGTCATGCGACTCGCGAACATCGAAGCCAAAGTCGACGAACAACATGCCGTTGACTACCTGGCGCTCCTTGCCGAAGACCTTCCGCAGTCAACCGATCGCCAAGCCGTTGTCCTCTGCGATGTCTCGATGGGTCAGCTGACGCGCGTTGAAAATCGCTCAAGACTTCTCGAAGCGCTGCAAATCGCGGGCAACGTGTCCGACGGCGACGCCGCGATCACGTCACTCATGAGCGTTCTTGAGAACGAGACGGAAAAGCGCCCGTCCGACTGGTCCGTGCCCGCCGCCAAGTTGCTCATCACGATGGTCTCCGGATCAGGCGATGCAAAAGCACATTATGCGGAGCTGAAACAAAGACTCCCCGACAAGGAGACGCACCAAAAGGCTAAACTCGACACCGAGTTCCGGATCGCACTTCGCAACATGTTTGAACTCTATATCGTTGCCGACATCGCCGTCGCGTCAAACAACGAAAACAGCCGCCAGATCGGAGTCGAACTGTCGGGCTATCTCGATAGCATCGCCGAACACGCGAACCGCCCCGGCATGGGACTCGCGCTGAGTGTGCTCGGAGATCGATCTTCTGAAGTCTCCGCCATCCTCGACGGCATCGATCGCGAAATGGTTAGCGAAGCGTTGGACTTCGAGCAAACTCACCGTTGTTTGGATATCGCCAAGCACCGGATCGACAAAAATGATCTCGCGCTCTCCTTGCACGCCTTTCGGGTCGCGCTGCGTCGCGGACCACCCACCCCGGAATTGGAGAACGTCGATCCTTTCAATTATCGCGTCAACATCGCCAACGCCGAAACCGCCGAGCGAAACAAGCGCGAGTCGCAAACCGTCTTGGCACGCGTCAATGAACTCGTCGGACTGTACCGCAACACGCTTGAGCGATTCGAACTGGACGAAGAGTCGATCGATACCGTTTATCAGACGTTGCACGCGGTCGTGCTTCCCGAAAGTCGCGCACCCGTCTTGTTCCCGTATCGCACCCTCTTGCTCGACGAACCCACTTGGGGTGTGACCGACGACTTGGGTTCCGCACTTTCCCTGTTGATCGTTGCCGCCGAACAAGCCGGCAAGGCGGATTCCCTCCACGAAGAACTGCAATCTCGCCTTGAGTTGGGGATCAACCCCGAAGCGATGTACGAGGCGCTGATTGAACTCGCCCGCCGCGCCGACGATCAGGCCTTGCTTCGCGAGTCACTGGCGGGCTTTCAAAACCAGCTTGGCAAATCACTGCCGCCGCTGGATAGTGAGCGCCCAGCGTCGCAAACGGACATCGCGACAAACTCGTTTCAACGTCGACCGCCCGACGCGGCACGAAAAGCTCAAACGATTGAACAGACCGCTCGAACACTGCTACCTTTGATCGCCATCAAACTCGATCCCGAAAGCACCGACACCGTTCGGTCGATGCTACGTCGTACGGCAAACCTCATCGCCTCTGACAGCCACACGTTCAGCACCTACCGTCAACTCTTCGACCAGATCGAAAACATCGAAGCGAATCAATGATCGGCGGTTTCGGATTCGACGAAGACGAGTCGAACCCATTCAGCGGCTCACTCGTGACGCAATGCTTCGATCGGGTTCATGTGAGCAGCGCGTCGCGCCGGATACAGCCCAAAGACCAATCCGACGCCGAGTGAAATCGAAAGCGACAGTGCGACCGACCAGATCGCGATCCGCGGCTCAAGGTTGTAAACAATCTCCGGCAATAGATCCGGCGAGAACAAAGTGATCGTCCGTCGCAGGGACCGAAAAATTGGACCGCAGAGCACCCCGCACAACACACCCAACAAGCCACCGCTGCCGGTCAATACCAGGGTTTCGGTCAGAAACTGCTGAATGATGTCGCCTCTTTTGGCGCCGATCGCTCTTCGAATTCCGATCTCGCGGGTACGCTCGGTCACTGTCGCGAGCATGATGTTCATGATTCCAATGCCGCCGACCAGCAGCGATATCCCCGCGATCACCACCAAGAGGACATTGAACATCGTTCGTGTTCGCTTGGCCTGCGCCAAAAGCTCTTTCGGAACGACGACCGCATAGTCTTCTTGGTCGTGAAATCGCTCGAGCAAAGACTCGACCACCGCTGCCGTCTCATCGACATCTTTGATATCGCGGACCGAAAGCGTGATCTGAGTCAGCTCGACGATCTCTCCTTTGAAATTGAATCCTTCACCGGTGCGTGTCATGATTTGATCACCGACCCGATGCTGAAACGTCTTCAGCGGAATGTACGCATCAAAGCTGTAGTCGCGCGCGTCTAACGAGCCTCCGATCGCCGCGGAGGCCGACCGTGACTTCGTCTGCCCGATCACGCGAT
>JBCBLJ010000006.1:0-40319 GCA_038520195.1 Planctomycetota bacterium | reverse complement strand
TGTTGTGGAGTCGTGACGGGTACATGCCCGTCATGAAGCTGGAGCGACTCGGTGTGCAGATCGGGCTTTGGCAGTACGCGTGAGTGAAGGCCGTCCCTTGAGCGACCAACGAATCGATGGTCGGCGTGACCACGTGTGGATTGCCCAGTGCGCCGATCGTATCGAAGCGTTGCTGATCGGTGCAGTACCAGAGAATATTCGGGCGTCGTTCCATCGTTGTCTGCAAGCGTGCGGCGTTTCAATTGGGACGCTCAGCATACTCGCGGAGGACTGGATCGTGGGACGCTCATCGTTAGCCGGGGCAGCCCGATCGCTATGGGCTATCTCGTCTCGTCGGCTAGCACGATTGTGCGAGCATCGACTGTGTCGGAGCCCTCAGATCGTCGTAGTCACCGTTGTCGGGAATCGGGATCATCAATGTGACGCAGGTTCCTTTACCCGGCTCGGAGTCCACGCTGATCGAACCCTCGCAGCGTTCGACCGCCTCCCTCACCGCGGACATGCCGATCCCACGACCGGATATCTCCGAGGCACTCAGGCGCGTCGACAGACCAGTGGCAAACAGGACGTCGGACAAAGGAATCCGCCCGCCGTGGAGCAGGCCAAGCTCGATCGCGCGAGACTTGATGCGTTCCCAATCGATGCCACGTCCGTCATCGGAAACCGCGATCTTCACGAATCCCGCTTCGGTTCGACACTCAAGACTCAAGCGTCCCGCAGGGTCTTTCCCGGCCGCGATTCGATCCTCGGCTTTTTCAATTCCGTGATCCAGAGCGTTGCGGACAATATGCGACAGACACCCCCAAATCGATCCAAAGACGTCCGCATCCAACCTCAAGTCGTTGTCGACACTCACATGCACGGTCACATCTTTGTGAAGCCTCTGGGCGAGTCGGTTGGCCGCTTTGGAAAGCTGTCCCATATTCCGCGGGGCGGACTCGAACCGCCAACGCTTGATCGCTGGAATGAAGTCGCGGCACTCCTCGATATTGTTCAAGCATTCAACATGCCCCTGGTGCTCAGCGGCAGAAATCCAGATGTCATGGTTCCCACGCAGTACGTCATCGAACCGCTGCACCCGGGCTTGCCATGCTTGTTGCAGAGGAGGCAGAACCTCGTGCGCCGCGGCACCGCCATGCAAGGCCTCTTCGGCTTGATGGACCAATGCCGCGAACTGCTCGAAACCGAACACGCTGGAACTCCCCTTGATGGTGTGAAGAATCTGCGCTCGCGATTCCTCCGTTAGGTCCTGCGACATCGCGTGGCGTAACTGGTTCTTGGTATCTTCAACAAACCGCTCGAACAGTTGTTGGTCGCGGATTGCAGCTCCAATCACCTGACCGAACTCGTGACTCTCGGACTCGGTTCTTCTCCGACCGACTTCGTCGGTGATATCTCGGATCACGATGAGATAGCCCGTCACCTCGCCACCATCGCGGATTCTCCGATAACCCACACCGAAGACTTGTTCGCCATCTTTCAGCGTGTGGACGGCCTGCGAAACAGCGACGTCAAAAGGCAGAATCCCTTCGACAATCTGTTCAAACCCAAGCTCGATCTCCAACGCGGAATCACCGCTGCCGATCAATTCCCAGAACGGTTGACCGGTTCGTGGTTCCCCGAACCAATCCGCGACTTTGCAGGACACGCCGGCTTGAATCCGTCCCGCCCGATCGACTGGCAGCAATCCGTCTCCGGTGGAATCCAAAAGCAGACCGATGTGATGATCGCGCGTGACCAGCTCCGAGTTTGTTTTGCGTATTCGACTCAGTTGATCCTTGGTTCGGTGCACCATGGGACGAAAGATCCAGACTCCTTCGACGACCAACAATGCAAGCGTCGACAGCCAAACCCAAAACTCAGCATTGCTCAATGCTCTGGTTTTATTGTCGCTGTTGAATTCGTACAAGAGAACGGCACGGTTCAGATCCTTTAGCAATGGCCCTTCCGCGCGGCGAACCAACGAGGCCAGTTCCTGTCGGTTCGGCAGATGCCCAGGCTCGGCGGCGAGCACCTCACGCGCCGATTTCAGATAGGAGTCAATGCGAGCGGAAAGCTGGTCTTCGCCAAAGTAAAGCTGCCGAAGATTCGGCGGCATCTTTGACGGGACTCCGTTCGGCGCGTCACCATCAATCAACGCGCGATGAGATCTCTCCATGACGTCGACCGTCGAGCGAAGCAGAGACCGAACATGCTCCCGTTCCGCATCCGTCTCGGCTGCCGCAATCCGCAACGAAAGCAGCGGAATTCTCTGGCTCAGCATTCGCTGTCGCCCCGAAAGATTGATCTGCGGGGCATCTTGGACGTGAGACGCTAGTAGCGCGTTGAGGAGAATAAATGCCGTGGTGCAAAGACATGCCACCATGGTCAAAGCAAAAATGTACTTCCACGTCAGCGACGCCGAAACGTCTCGGTCTGCATCTTGGCTCATCGTCTCTCTCCTAGTTTGGCCCCCTGCTCCGCGACATCACCGTCAACCAGCGCAGCCACCGCTTTGCGGAGAATCTCCGTCTTGAAAGGTTTGATGATCCAGCCGGAAGCTCCAACCCTCTTGGCCTCTGCGATTTGGTGGATCGCACCATCAATCGACAAAACAAGGATTGGTAAGTCATTGAATCGAGGCTCCTTGCGGATTTCCGCGATCATCTCGATACCCGTCATGCGAGGCATGTTCACGTCGGTGATCACACAGTCGATTCCGCCCGCGCGTGTCGCTTGCAAGCCCTCCAAACCGTCCATTGCCTCGATCACTTCGATCGTCGTCGTGGTGAGGACTTCAACCACGCGTTCGCGAGCTGATTCGGAATCATCCACAATAAGGATTGTCGTCTTCTGCGACACGTCTTTTCGCCCAGCGTGAGATGGATCGGAGTTCCAAACAGCAGCGGTCTCGTGGGGTCCGTCCTCGGCATCAACGTAGTGATGACCCTCGGACTCCCCGATCGGTGGGCGGCCAATCGATGAACTATGCGTCGGGCAATGTCGCGCCGCAAATGACACGAGGGATAGCCCGCCCAAGATCGTGATCGTTCGGGGCGAAGCGAAAAAATGGGGATGTTGAAATCTTGCCGCGAGCGGGAGGTCCGGCGCCCGACATCAATCGGTTTTGGTTCGCATCAGTCGGTTTTCGCACTGCGCACCGGAGTCCGCCGCACGCGACCGCGAAGCGTCCATGCCAACATCCCGACGGCGGTCAAGACAAGCGACAGCGCGATCGGCTGGGTAACCAGCGGAGCAAAACTGCCACCGCTCTGCATCAAACCGGCCGTCAAATGCTCTTCCGCGATCGGCGCCAAAACAAAGCCGATGACCAAGGGCGCCAGGGGAATCCGTCGACGCTCCAGGACATAGCCTCCGACACCAACCGCCAGCATCACCCAAACGTCAAACATCCGGTTCGCCAATGCGTACGAACCAATGACACAAAACACCAGAACGACGGGGACCAAAACGTGCCGAGGAATTCGGGTGGCGTGCGACATCCATCGCGCTCCGACCAAGAGCACCGCGAGCGTCGCCAGATTGGCGACGAACATCGTCCCGATAATGGTGTGAACGACCAATGGGTCACTCTGCACCAGCATCGGACCCGGCTGAAGTCCATGCAGAACCAGCGCGCCAAGCAAGATCGCATCGATCAGGCTCCCCGGAATTCCCATCGCAACCAACGGAATCAACGCGCCGCCGACCGTCGCATTGTTCGCCGTTTCGGCCGCGACGATTCCCTCCTCGCTGCCTTGACCGAACACTTCGGGCCGCTTCGAAGCTCGCTTCGCGGCCGCGTACGCGACGATCGAGCCGACGTTTGCACCGATACCAGGCAAGATCCCGATCCATGTCCCGATCAGTGACGATCGAAAAAGGTTCCAGCCATGATCTCGAAGGTCTGTCACATGAAAACGCAGACGATTTGCCTCCGCTCGCTCGATCGAGGATTCCGGGGTCGAACCACCGAGCACCTGGCGAATCACCTGATTCACCGCAAACAAGCCGATCAGTACCGGCAAGAGTTTCAAGCCGTCATCAAGAACGTGTAGTCCAAACGTCAGCCGCGGCTTGCCCGTCGCGGGAGAACTTCCCGGCATCGCCAGCACGACTCCGATCGCGCCGGACAACAATCCAAGGGTCAGCGAATTGCCGCCGACTGTCACGATCAACACCATGGCGACCAGGACAAGCGCGAAAAACTCGAACGGGCCAAAGGACAGAGAGAATCGTGCCATCGGGACGGCGAGACAAAGCAAGAAGACCCACGACACCATTCCACCAACGAAGGACCCACCGATCCCGAGTGCGAGCGCACGGCCGGCTTCGCCTCGCTGAGCCAACGGGTACCCGTCCAGCGTCGTCATCATCGAAGCCGGTGTGCCGGGCATTCGCAACAACGTCGCGGTGACCAAACCACCACTGACCGACCCGACATACATCGAGACCAACAACACGAGCGCCAATTCGCCCGGCATGGAGTAGGTCATCGGCAAGGCCAACGCGATCAACATCGCTCCGGTCAAACCGGGGATCCCGCCGACCAAAATCCCGAGCACCGATCCCGTCGCGACAAGGGCGAGTGCCGCCGGTGAAAGCAACAGTGAAACGACTTCACTCACGGCAAGTCCACCACCAGAACCTGCGTGAACAAGAGATGAAGTGCAACACCCATCACCAAGGCAACGCCTCCAAGCGTGAGTGCCAGTGGCAGTCGCATTGGGCCGGCTCGCCACTTGGGCGACGCCAACCAACCGCCCACCGAAACGGTAAAGACAATCGTCGCCAGCGGGAAACCCACCAAACCGCTCTGCAGCGCGATCACGTACGCCACGACGGCGAACGCCGTGAGTGAGAGTGTCCCCCAGTCTCGGTCAATCGTTGCCTCCGTCGTACCGTCGGATTGCTCTTCGTTTTCACCCTCGTTCTTCGCCCACCAAAAACGCCTGACAATGGTAAGCAAAATGCAGAGAACCAATGCCGCAAGAGACCAGCCGTGAAAACTCGGTAGTCGGAAGGTCTGCCTTGGGGCTACCGACGCGATCCGTGATTCTCTCCCCGCCAGCTCGTCGAGCAACTCCTGGCCGCTTTGCGTCTCCGGCGACATGCTCATCTGCGAGAGCTGGGATCGGACGTCGTCGGATTGCATCGCCTCGATGATGGCCTGCGAGACGATCTCAATGCGATCGCGCGGCGTTCCTGCCGGTGCCCACCAGAACTGCATGGTTTGGCTGACGACATCAATGCCTTGTTCGGTCGCGGTCGCGAGTGTCGGCAGCGAGGGGTCACGTGTTTCCGCCAGCAACGCCAACGCACGAACGCCACTGGGACGAAACTGGATGTATTCCGCGATCGAAAATGACGTGACATCGACGTGACCACCCTGCAGCGCCGCGAACCGTTTTGCGCCACCACCGGACTGCGTATAGCGAAACGCCGCGCCAGGCCGCTCAGCCTCCAACATCAACCCAGCGAAGTAGCTCGGTGCACCCACGTTGGCCGCGAACACAACGGAGTCTGGCTCTCGCGCCGCCGACTCCATCAGCGCGGACAAATCCTCCAACGGTGACGACTCATCGACCACAATGACCTGCGTCGCATTGGAACTACCCGCGATGGGCTCAAACGCTTCTGGACCATAGGTCGCTTGCCCGGAATGTTTGGCCGTCAGAATTCCATCATGTAGCAACAGCAACGTGTAGCCATCGGGCCGTGCGTTCTTGACTCGCCGACTTCCGATCGTCCCACCGGCGCCCGGTACGTTCACAATCACCAACGGCTGCGGCAGCAGGTCGTTGGCTTCGACAGCATTCTGAATCAGCCTCGCAAACGTATCGCTTCCACCGCCGGCACCGAAGGGCACCACCAATTTGATCGGGCGTGCGGGATACGAATCAGCGCGTTTCCGGCCACAACCGATGCTCACCGGGACCATCATCAAGATGAGAAGAAGTGTTTCGCAAACTCTCTGATTACCCATCGGCACAGTGTATCAACACGCCGCCGGCTCGGTGATCATCGCGCCGTCCATGCGGAATGTGATCAATCGGAATCGCCATTCCAATCAAGAGACGACGGCTGAGTGTGGTTCGGCCTACAATGCTTTCCCTCCCAATACTCCACCAACCGCTACTCACGCTTCCACCATGAGATTTCTTGATCTAGCCGTTCTCACGCTCGTCCTTTCCGTTGCGATTCCGGCGAGTGCGAACGACGCTGTGTCCGTCGACTGGTACGACTCCGACTCCTGGGAATCGCTCGACGGAAAGCCGGTCACCGACAACTGGGAATTTGCGGACGGCGAAGTACGGCTCGTCAAACCCCGCGGCGGTTCGGGAAGCATCGTCACGCCGCCGCTCCCTCCCAATTTTGATCTGAGCTGGAGCTGGAAAATCGATGCCAAAACCAACACCGGACTGAAGTACCGAGTCCGCCGGTTTGGCAAACGACTCTTCAACGACAAGTATCTGGGCATCGAATACCAGATCATCGATGACAAACCAAATGCCCAATCCAAAGGAAGCACGGCATCCATCTATGACCTCGTGGCTCCAGGAAACAAAACGCTGAACCCACCCGGACAGTGGAACCGTGCTCGCGTCGTTGCCAACGGAAATCGCTTGGAACACTATCTCAATGACGAGCTTGTCGCGGCCGCGGTCACCAACAAACCGAGCTGGGATCTCGCAATCGCGCTGAGCAAGTTCTATGGCTCCGTTGACTTCGGCAAGCCGGCGGACGGAGATCGGATCATGTTGACCGATCACGGAGGAGCCGCCGTCTTCAAGGATTTTCAGTTCACGGCTCTTCCCGACGCCGACACAGAAACCTCCGAGCAGACCGGGCCCTTCCTTGCCAATGCCAGCCGCAACAGTTGGGCCGACCAAGATTCGATCGTGATTTGGACACGTACGACGCGGCATCCGGAGTTCAACGCAACCGGGAAACGTTTCCTTTCGATCAGCAATCAGAAGCAAAAGAAGCTCTCCGCCACAGAGGATGCCGACGCAATTCACGACGCACAACTTCCCGAAGGCGCATCACTGGATGAAATGATCGGTGCTTGTCCGGGGGCGCGCGGGGAAGTCCGTCTAAGCTATTTCCCTGGAAAGCAACGCGGCTCCGTCAAGTCAACCGAATGGAAGACGACCGCCGCCGAAAGCGATTTCACGGCGCAGTGGAAACTGTCGGACCTGAAACCAAACACGACCTACGCGGCGATCGTCGAAGCTCGACCCGTCGGCGGCGAAACCTCCGCCGTCGTTCGCGGCTCCTTCCGGACCGCACCGCCGGTTACCAAGAAAGAAGACGTGACGTTCTGCTTCACCACCTGCCACGACTTTATCCGCACCGATGACGGATTGAAGGGACACAAGATCTATCCGGCCATGACCAAAATCGATCCCGATTTCGTGGTCCACGCCGGTGACATCGAGTACTACGACAAGCCCGAACCTTGGGCGATGACAAAAGAATTGATGCGTTTCAAATGGGGACGCATCTTCGCACTGCCCAACAACCGCGCTTTCTACAACACTCATAGCAGCTACTTTCTCAAAGACGATCACGACACGCTCAAGAATGATTGCTGGGCGGGTCAAAGCTACGGCACAGTGTCGTTCGAAGAAGGCGTTCAGATCTTCAACGAAGAGCAATTCCCGACGCTCTCACCGCGGTACACCACGATCCAGTGGGGCAAAGACCTGCAAGTCTGGTTCCTCGAAGGACGTGACTATCGAAGCCCCAACAATCAGCCCGATGGACCCGAAAAGACAATCCTCGGTGCCGAACAAAAGGCGTGGCTCTTCAAGACGCTTGCGGAATCAAACGCGACCTTCAAAGTCATTTGCAGCCCCACACCGATCGTCGGCCC
Organism: Planctomycetota bacterium; assembly: GCA_038520195.1. GTDB lineage: Bacteria > Planctomycetota > Planctomycetia > Pirellulales > Pirellulaceae > Stieleria. Next base: position 32,461 of record JBCBLJ010000006.1, on the reverse strand, counting down.
GGATCGCAACAACAAACGAGACAATCACGCCAATGAAGTCTTCGTCCATGAAGGAAACGAAATCCGTCGGTGGCTCTCCGAAGTCGACAACGTGATCGTTCTCTGTGGCGATCGGCACTGGCAGTACGCCTCCGTCGACGAAAAGACAAATCTCTGGGAGTTCGGTTGTGGCCCCGGTAGCGAAAAACATCAGTTGGGTTGGAAGGTCGGCGATGAGCGGCCCGAACATCGGTTTCTGCGAGTCAAGGGCGGCTTCCTCTCCGGGGAACTGAAGTATTCCGGCGAAGGTAAAAACCCCCGATTGACCATTCGTCATCACACCGTTGACGGCGAAGGCGTTAGCGAATTCAAGTTCCCTGCCGACGACTGACCGGCACGCTAGGCGAAGCGAGATGTCAGCTCAGCGGCCCACGATCGTTTCACTCGGGGAAGTGTTATGGGATCTGTTTCCCGAGGGTGAACGCTTTGGCGGAGCGCCCGCCAATTTTGCGTGTCACGCCGCACTCGCGGGCGCGGATGTTTCGATCCTCAGCGCGATCGGCGACGACACGCGCGGTCGAGGCGCCAAAGAGTTGTTGGCGACCTACGGCGTTGATGTAAGCCAACTGCAAATCAACTCGCGTCCCACCGGGTCGGTCGGCATCGAACTCGATTCGTCTGGCAAACCAACCTTCACGATTCACGAGAACGCTGCCTGGGACGAAATCCGATGGACCGCCGCGCTGGAAGATCGGATTTCGCAGGCCGACCTCGTCTACTTCGGAACCCTGGCACAGCGGACCCAGGCCTCGAGGAAAACGATTCGACGTTGCCTGCAAGTAGCGCAAGACGCGGGGATACCGACACTCTTGGATGTCAATCTTCGGCGCCCCTACTTCGATGATTCGATCATTCGCGACTCGATACGCCTCGCAACGACGCTTAAGCTCAGCGACGAGGAACTCTCCGTCGTCGAGCAATCGCTTGGTTTGGAAACCGGTGACCCGCAGGACCGACTCCGCGCCGTTCAGCGTCATGCCAGAGTCGAGCGGGTCGTCTTAACGCGAGGCGCTGAGGGTGCACTTCTTGTTGAAGGTGACCTCTTGGTCGACCAACCCGGGTTCCCAACCGAAGTCCGTGACACCGTCGGTGCCGGCGACGCGTTTGCCGCGACTTTCGCGGTCGGCCTGATCAACGGACATGAACCGGCAGCCGTGATGCGCGACGCGTGTCGGCGAGCAGCGGCCGTTTGCGCGATCGACGGAGCCGTGCCGCCCAGCGACACGATTGATTGGACCACATAGTCACCTTTCCCAAGAAAAGACATGCGACTCATCAAGGTATCTTCCGCGTTTGCAGTTCTGGTATTCCCGTGGTTCCTTTGCCCTGGACTGCGTGCTCAAACCGTAGCGGAACGAGACACCGCTCGGTGGGAGATGGCGGAAGTCCGTTTCGGCACTTCACGAGCCGAGAAGGATTCGGCCGCGACGAAATTAGACGCCGTCTTTCGGCATGAGTCCGGACGGGAGCTTCGTGTCCCGGGATTCTGGGACGGTGGAAAACAGTTTCTTGTTCGGTTCTGCCCGCCGCTCGAGGGCGAGTGGCGATACACGACCGAATCGGATCGAAGCGACCTCAATGGCCGTACCGGCTTGCTGACCGTGCGGTCGGCGCGACCGACTGTCCGCGGCGGTGTGACCATCGACCCCAAAGCCGCCGATCGCTTGACCTTTCAAAATGGCGAGTCTTACTTTCCGATCGCTTTTGAGTGCGACTGGATGTTCGCCCTCGATGCGACGAACCCGCACGGCATCCCGAAAACGGAGAAGCTCCTCGATCAAATCGCCCGCAGCGGCTTCAATCAAGTCGTCCTGAATGTCTTCGCTTACGACGTCAACTGGGTCAAAGACGCCTCGCTCCGGGCCGAACATGATTTCGGCAGCCCCAACGTCTTTCCCTTTGGCGGCACGAATGAAACACCGGATCATTCACGGTTGAACGTCGAGTACTTTCAAAGACTCGACCGCGTGATTTCGGCTCTTCATGAACGTGGCATCATCGCGCATCTGATGATCTATGTTTGGAACAAACGCGTGAATTGGCCAGCCGCTGATTCACCCGAAGACAATCGCTATTTCGACTATGTCGTGACCCGATACCAAGGCTTTCCGAACGTCATCTGGGACATCTCGAAGGAAGCTCTTGGCTACGGACACGACGACGTCAACTACATCACCAACCGAATCCACCGCCTCCGTGAACTTGATGCACACCGGCGATTGATCACCGTTCACGACTACGGTTACTGTCGGCGGTTTCCCCAGGAGGTCGACTTCGTTTCCGTTCAGCTCTGGTCGTCAGAGTTGTACGGTGTGATGCGAACCACCGTCGATCGATTTCCTGGCAAGCCGATTTTGAACATCGAACACGGCGGCTATGAACGGTCTCCCTACCGTGTCTTCGTCGGCGACTACACTTCGCCGGAAACGTGCCTCGAGCGTGCGTATCAATGCGTCTTCGCGGGAACCTACCCGACCCACTACTGGCAGGGCGCCGCGTGGAACGTCGTGATTACCGACATCGAATCTCTATCCGTAGAAGACCGCCCCAAGCTCGAGTATTACCGCCACCTCGCAATGCTCGTCGACAAGTATGGCTTCAACGATCTGACGGCGGGTCAAAAGCACAGCAATAGCGGGTTCTGTCTCACCGATCAAAAACGGCTGTTCGTGTACTACGTGCCGAAGGAAAACGACAGCGTCAATCTACGCCTTCCCAAGGACTTTCGCGGGCGAAAGATGACCGGAACCTGGATCGATCCGTTCACGGGTGCGGCGCTCGAGCCGATTCGAAAGGATGTGATCCAGTGGCCCACCTTCGACGTCCCTCGTTCACTGTCTGGTTTCGCGATCCTGGTCATCGAAGTTGACGAGTCCAACCACAACGAATCGCCAAGCCCTCGGACACGACAATAAAAAAAGCGGCACCGAACTTGGTACCGCTTCTGTGAATCTTCCGGCGATGCTCTAGAAAGCGCCGCTTTCGATGACTTCCTGGCCTTCTCGTGTCCCGAGTTGCCCCCAAACGCCGTAGCGACTTTGGGTGCCGCCGGCGGGCCACATGACCGGCAGACTGACACCCCAAAATCCAAGGGCGTTGCTGTCATGCGATTGAACCGGCAACTGCGTTGGGTCCCCTGAGTCAATACTGTCGCTGATGAATCGGACGGCACCGTCACCCATCAAGATGTGGCAGCCGCCTTTGTGATTACTCCCAGCGGTAAACATCCCCGGCGAGTTGTCATTCACCCTCGTGCAAGAGATGCCATTGGGTGGAATGATCGTTTGAAAAGCACTGTAGTTCAAACGGCCATCGGCCCAAAGCAATCCGCGACGGTTGCTGCTGCCTGGAACGACCGCGGTGTCGAGCAAAAAACCGGGGCGATCGGGATCGATCTCGGGAGCGTTGAGACAAAGACTCGGGGAAGCCTCCATCGGGCCACTGAACTCCAGGTTGAGCAACACGTTCGACGTGTTGATGCTGCGGAAGCTGTTATCGGTCAGAATCTCACCCGCCGCGATGGTGTTGGAAAGCCCGTCAAGCGTATCGCTGAACTCAGTGACTTCACGCGGCACGAACATGCCGCGGCAGGAAGCTTGCGCACGCTCAACGAATGCCGGTGCGGTCACGTAGTATCCCGCGACGGCCGGATCGGTGATCGGGTTGTAGAAGCCCGCTTCGTTTCGGGCACCATTGTTGACTGCATCGGTCGCGTCTCCGTAGCAAACCGCATAGTTGGTGCGGCCGCCGCCGGGCGGACTGGAGTCTGGATCGCTCGGGCAACGATACGTCGCGATCTCGGTCGCCCAAGGTTTGTAGGTCGTCACCCATGGTGCCGGTCCCATCGCCGGCCACGAGCCCGAGGGTGTCGGCGGTACCGAGCCGTCGGTGGTTTCCGTCGAGGGGGCGGAAATCTGATTCCAGAGAGCTTGCTGCTCAATGTAAGGCAACAAACCCACCGCCCAACTCAGGTAAAAGCGATTGCACTGGTTGGTCGCGTCGGCGGGATCGCTGATATGCCGCGCTGTCCCGCCCATCGATTGCGGCAGTTGCTTGAACGCGGAATGGTAATTCGCCATTCCGAGTCCGATTTGCTTGAAGTTGTTGCTGCAAGACATCCGTCGTGCAGCTTCACGAGCGGCTTGGACCGCGGGAAGCAGAAGGCCAACAAGAATGCCAATGATGGCGATCACGACCAACAATTCGACGAGAGTGAAGCCTCGACGAATTCGGGAACGGTCTCTCATCTAAGGAGTCTCCGGAGCAACGGAAGAAAAGGACGGGCCGCGATCCAGGCCCGAGTGGGTAGGCGATTCCAGTCCTACAGTCATTGACTATAGCGACGTAATGCCTGTACAGCCACAAAAAAACCACGGCACACGCCCGAACCACACGTCGTTTGGGGGTCGGACAATCCTGCCGAAAGGGAAAAAACGCATCTGTCGACCAAGTGTCCAGCCGAACAGTGTTACTTTGACGATGGCGGATTCATGCTTTTCTCATAGGCATCGAGGTCCGCCTGCGTCTGCACCTCGTCCTGCTCGACGATCGAGTTATCAGGTCGACCACACCCCAAGGAGGTCAGACACGCCAAAGCTGCCAATGCCACCAAACACTTCTTGATCAATCTCACTCTCACACCTACGGCGGAACGGTCGGCGAGGCGCGCCGGCCTGTGCTAGTCAAAACCAATGGACGTTCTGATCCTATTGTACGACGTTCGGCGTGATTTGGACAACGCGACTCGGATCGATGGGACCTAGTTCGCTGGATCACGGCCTTCTTTCCAGGGGCCCGCGAGCCGCATGTAGTCGGGCTCCTCAAGAACGCTCCCGTAATCGCCCGCCTGCCAACCCGAAATGTGATTCGGTTTTCCTCGACGTTTGGAACGTTGCTCCCAACCCTTGGCCCACTCGGAATCGCCATCGTGAACGGTGAACGACTCATCGTCGAAGTGGAACACTCGTCCTTCACGATAACTTCGAGCCCCGAGAATCACGGTGGTGATGGCCGCCGCACCGAGTTCCGGATCGTTGTTGCATCGTTTGGGGTCTCCGGCTTGCATCGCGTCGATCCAATTCTTGAAATGCTCGTAGGTAGTGTCCGCGACCGATTTGGCGGCGATCCGCTCTTCCTTGAGCTTGCTGTTGCGAGTCACCTGCGGACGCTCCGGCACGTAGTCAAAGCCATCGAACTTTTCACCGGTACCCAACACGAACGATCCAAAGTGACCTCGGATCGTTTGCCGGATCGGCGTGTTTTGACAAGCCATCGTTGCCGTCACCAACCCCTGCACGCCTTCGGGGAAGTCGGCCGCAACGGTGGCCACGTCCGGAACGTCGCGACCGTCGTACTCAAGGTACAACCCGCCGGCGCCCACAACGCGTCCGGGAAACCGTAACCCCGTCCCTTTGAGCATCGACGTCGTGCGGTGGACGAACAGGTCGGTGAACATGCCTGAACCGTAGGGCCAAAACCGTCTCCACTGACGATAGACGGCACGGTCAAATTCCTCGAACTCCGCCAAGCCCTCGTCCACGCCGAGCCACTTCTTCCAGTTGATATTTTGCGGCGTCATCTGCGGGGTCAGTTTGTAGTATCGCCACTGCCCCTGCGCCGAGTTGCGAAAGAACTCCGTCTGATACATCAGCACCTTGCCGAGCTTGCCTTCGGTCAAAAGGTCGTTGATCTGATTCCAAACGGGCAGACTCGTCGATTGCACGCCCACCTGCATTACGCGGCCGGTTTTCTTCCAAGTCTTCATGACCTCGATTGCTTCTTCGACCGTCTTGGTCATCGGTTTTTCGCAGTACACATCGAGCCCGGCGTTGAGCGCGTCGATGGCCTGCTTGGCGTGCCAATGATCCGGCGTCCCGATGCACACCGCATCCAGATTTGCCTTGGCGAACATGTCGTTGTAATCCTCGTACCGCTCGACATCGTTGCCGGTTTCCTTCTTGATGTGCGCGGCCGACTTGTCACGGTGCTCATTGAAGACATCGCAGACCGCCACTAATTCGATCGGCTGTCCCTCCACCTGGAGCGCCGTCAACTTTTTCACATGTGCACCGAAGCCCCGTCCGCCGGTACCGATGAAACCGATCCGAATCTTTTCATTCGCGGATGCCGCATCGACCCGTTGCTGGGTCAATTGTGATGTGACCGCAACGGTGCTCGCGGCCGTTGCGGATGTTTTCAAAAAATCACGGCGAGAACGGTCGTTGTGGGTCATCAAAACACCTGACGAACGGAGGGAGAATGGGGCGAGCGAGACGGTAGTTTAGTCTTCCGAGCCAGCGCTTGTGATCACGCCGCTCACCGCGGCTCGCTCGTTTCGGCGATCAAGCTCCCAAAGATCTTCTCAATGGCTTCGTCGCTCATGCGGACCCGTGTGTCGTCGATCATTCGATAGAAATGAAGCCAGCCATCACGATCGGTGGGAAAGCCGATGTTGCCAAACTTGGATTCACTCGTCGCACGTGGCTGACCGTCGGAAGAGAGTATCGCCAACCAGGGAATTTCGTCTTCGGTTCGGCCGAGCGCGGCGGTTCGTTCCGGCGCGCCAGCCATGCGAGTCTCGACGATCACGGGAACATAATCCGTCGAGAATTCCCCGTCGAATGCTTTGAGGAAGGCTTTCATCCGATCGCAATGCACGCATGCCGGGCCCAAGTAGACGAGCAACACGCGTTTGTCTTGGGCTTTGGCTTGGTCCAGTCCGCGGCGGAGCAGCACGTCCGCCGACTCGAGCGCAACGGCCGACTCAACCAGCCAACTCGTCACGTCGCCCTCGTGAGTTGGCTCGAAGAGCGATCGACGGGATATCAATCGTCTCGCGGCGTCAAAGACCACCAGTTCATCGCGCCGCAAGGCGAGCGTGTCACGCACGGAATCCTGCAACTCCAACAGTCGATCGTTGCGGATGGTAATGAACACAAAGTTGCTGGCGAGGTCCTGTTGGTCCTCGGACTGGAAGATGTTTAAGAAACGCTCGAAACCATCCGATGTCGGTTCGGTCACGCACAACAAAACGCGTCGGTTCGTGTTCTCGGCACTTTCGAATGCGCGATTGAGAACGGCGGCGGTCACCGGCCGCGTGCACAAACGCATCCGGTAAAGAACGGACGCGATCGCTTGATGATTCGCCCGAGTCTGAGACACCAGAAGCGCCTTGGACGAAGCGATGGCCGTCATCGATGCAGGTTTCTGCCAGCTACCAGGATCGACCGTCTGCTTCAGGTGACTGATGAGTGTGGACGCATCGAAGACCGGCTCACCCGATCCGCTCCAGCGGTAAATGGGCAATTCGCCGACGCCGTAAATCGTCGAGATCACCGATTCCCGACCGGATGACGAATCCTGCGAAGACGCGGGCCCGCATTGAAGTAACAGGAGCCCACCAGACAGGAGCCCGGCAAAGAGATGCTTGGAAAAGAACATACGTTTGAACATCGAAGTCGAGAAATCGAAAGACACAGGCGCGCCCGAATCAACAGCATTCTAGAGCCCGTATCAACAGTGAATCAGGTTGATCGAGACGACGGCCCAAAACCATGAAAACAGCGAGAATCCTGTTCTTCGCGGCTCTACTCACTGTCACCGCGGCAGCGAACTTCGGAGTGGGAATCTTCGAGCCGGAGTTTCGACGCGACGTGGCACTCCGCCAACTGGAGTCGAGCGACGCCGCTCGGCAAAAGATGCGTGCCTATGAGTCCAGCCGAAGGATGGCTTTGTATGCACTCGACGCCTCGGTGCCGATCGCATTCCTCGCCCTGTTCGGTGCCGATATTTTTGCTGGAAAATCCAACGCCCAAAAAAAGGAGAATTGCAAGATCAATGAGTAGAACCATTTGGTTTGTGATGATCGGAATCGCATTACTATCGACGGGATGTATCCGGCCCTACGACACACCGGAGTACCACGAGATCGGATCAAGCCACACAGCGTTCCTCGTTCCGCTCGAAGGTGATACGGAAAAGCAAGTGTCGTTCGACAGCGAAGAGTTTTTGTCAGGCAACATGGTCGCGACCAAACGCGTGCAGATACCGCACACTTGGATTCGCACTGGACGTTGGCCCAACCAGGGCGAATGGGTCGGATCGATGCGTCTGATTACGATTGACCGCGCGCCCGTGACTCGGCAGTGGAACGCCGATTCGAACTCCGGAACGTCCGCGAGGGACGAGGCGATTTGGATCGAGAGTCGCGACAGCGTTGGATTCAGTACGGGCATCACTTGCACGTGTCGAATCCCCGACGACAAGGCGGCGGTCAGGTTTCTTTACAACTACCCCGCGGCGACCAGTACCCAGTCCTCCAACAACACCGATCAGCCGCTGATCGACTCGGGCAAGGGTTTGGCGGCCGTCATGGATAGCGAGATTCGCGCTCAAGTCCAATCGCGAATGTCGGAGTTCGCCGCGCTTTACAACATGGATGAGCTTCGCGAAAAGAAACCCGAGATGCTCGCCTACGTGCGTTTCGGCCATCTTCCTGCCGACGTTCAGCCCGACGACTGGGACACGATCAAACAAGCCGGCGTGGTCGAGTTCTTTCAAGAACGAGGAATCGAGATCACGACGCTCGGACAGTTCGGCGGATTCACGTACGAGAACGTCAAAATCCAAGACGCCATCGATCAGGTCTTTCAAGCCCAACAAGACGAGGAGGTTGCCAAGGCCGAAGCCGAAGCGCAACGCGCACGCAACGAGGCCGTGAAGCTGGAGGCAGAGGGCAAAGCCGAAGCCGCGAAACTTGCCGCTCAAGGACAAGCCGACGCGATCCAATTGGTCGCAGACGCCAAAGCCTATGAGATCGAAAAAGCGCAGGAAAAGTGGGAGCAATACCTGGCGCTCAAGGAGTTCGAGATCGAAGAAACTCGACTCGAAAAGTGGGACGGAAACTATCCGCAAAGCTACGTCGGCAGCGACCTTCCGGGGCTCGGCCCGATGGTGCTGACCCGAAACAAGTAGCCCCACAGAAATGTCTGCGACAGCCTTTCAACGGGTGGCGATGCGATTCGCCACCCGTTTCTTTGTGGGGCACCAGGCCTCCCCCGCAGCGCCACAGTCGCCTCAATAGCGGCCCCTCCGGCAGAAGGAGGCGATGAGGGAATATTGGAGCTCCTTAGGGTGGAGGACTACAATCTTCACACAATCTCATCGTGATCCTCATCTAATCCAAACCTCTCTCGCTCGTTCCGGAGTCTTCCATGGCATCGCAGGACGCGATTCAGTCGAGTCGATCGGAATTGAAATTCGAAATCGCGGAGTCTCAGACGCCAGCGATCCGCGCGTTTCTACTCACGTATTTGCGGCCGGATCCGAACTGCTCCGATGGGACTTATCCCGTCACGAGTGTCTATCTGGATAGCGATGACCGACTTCTTTATCGGCAGACACAGGAGGGAGTCCGGAATCGATACAAGCTACGCGTCCGATTCTATGACGACCTGTCGACCAGTCCGAGCTTCCTCGAGATCAAGGGCCGAGACGGACAAGCCGTCAAGAAAAAACGAGCGCGCGTTGATCGGCGAACGGCCGCGCAGATGCTTCAGGGTGATCGTGTTTCTTTGCCGCAATCAGATGGGTCATGTAAAGCAACCTCTGACTGGGAAGCGTTTCACGAATTCCGTCGATTGCGCGACCGAATCGGCGCGATTGGACGAACGTATGTGTCTTATCAACGCGAAGCCTATCTCTCGCCGGACAACTCGAACTGTCGGGCGACGTTTGATCGACAGTTGAAGACAAGTTGCTATCGACCGGATCCGACGCTCGGACTGCCGGATCAGTGGGTGGACGCGGGGCACAACGACCAAGTCATCTTTGAATTGAAATACACCGACGACGTCCCCCGATGGATGGAAGCGTTAGTGCGCACGTTTGGCCTGGTCGCGGGTCCTTTTCCAAAGTACGTCACTTGTCGAGACAGCCTCGTTCAAGGAGAAACACCGATCGACCGCGCCTTGGCGACCTCCGATGCTTCAGGAGGCATGCGTGGAGTTTCTTGAGACACTTTTGCGTGACCGACAAACCCCATCGACTGACTTCCAGGCCTTGCTGTTTGCATTCCTGCTGTCTTTTGTGATGGGACAGATCATCGGATGGGTTTATCAGAAAACGCATCGTGGGATGTCTTATTCGCAGTCGTTTACCGCGAGCATGGTCGTCCTTCCGGTTCTGGTCGGGATGATGATGCTCTTGATGGCGGACAATCTGGGAATCGCCTTCGGGCTGTTAGCCGTGTTTGCGGTCGTTCGCTTTCGAAACGTTCTCAAGGACACCCGTGACACCATCTTTGTTCTCTGGGCCATCATCGAAGGAATGGCGGTCGGCACCGGTCGTGCCTCGTTGGCGATGATGGGTATTGTCTTCATCGGTTTGATCATGTTCTATCTCGCCGTTTCGCGGTACGGCGCACGAACCAACTTTGACACGATCGTGAACTTGCTGTTCAGCGATGAGTCCGGCGGAGCGACGGAATCCATCAACGGCGTGTTCGCGCGTCACAGTCTCGATTCAAAACTCGCTTCGGTGCAGGAAGTCGCCGCGGGCCAACTCGATGCCTCCTATCGCCTGACGCTCCGCGACCCGAACCGCCGCCTGGAACTCGAAGCAGACTTGCGATCATTGGATCAGGTCCAAAGAGTCTCGGTGTTCATTCACGAAGACGAATCGGAGGCTTGACCGATGGGAACGCCCCCTTCCCGCTCTCAAGCGACCAAGCCGCCGATTCCCATACCGTGGGACACTCGACTGCGACTCTGGCTCACACAACGGCTACAGGCGTGTCTGTTTTTCGGCAGCGTGATCGCGCTTGGCGTGATCTGGTATCGACAAGCGCCAAGAATCGTGTTGACGGGAAAGGTCGATGCATTGCGAGTCACCGTGCCGGCGTCACAAGACGGTGTGCTCCAATTCGCGTCGGACTCACTCAACAGATTCGATCGAGTGGAAACGGGGCTCACGACTATCTGTCGATTCGACTTGTCGGACGCCGTCTTGACCATGGAGTCACTCACGGAGGAGCGTCGACGCCTCCAAGCGGAACTCGAAGCGGAGCGTCAGCGAATCAGGCAACAGACGCTGCAGTGGCGTTGGGAAGCGACCCAAAACGCAAGCCGTCGCGAACAATTGGCGATCGATCGCGACCGCATCAAACAATCCCGCCTTCAACGACTCGATGGCCTACGGGATACGGTCGAGCAGTTGGAACAGGACCAGCGACAATGGCAGGTTTCCCAACAAGAGAACATGCTCGAACTCGAACGCGTTCGACTGCAACTACAAGGCCTGAATCAGGATCGCCTCAGAACCGTCGAATTGATCGAACAACGGGTCGCGTCAGCGAGCCAGCTCGAGCAACTGGATTGGAAGCTTCAGGTGCAACGCAAGGCACAAGGCAATCTCAGTCGACTCGCCGAAACCTTCTCCGAGCAGGGCGTTCTTCTTGCCAATGCACTCGCCGAAGCGAAGACGCGTTTGAGCTTGATTGATCCGCCCACTCAAGAGCTTGCCACGGCCGATGATCGTGCGATGGATGCCGACGCGATTTCACCGCCGCGAGTGAACGAGGAAGCCCTGCTCGAACCGTTCGTTCGTGCGATCGCAGTTCAAGATGCCAAGATTCGGCGCCTGGCACATCAAATCTCCAACAACGAAGTCGTCGCGCCCGAATCCGGTCAAATCGTCGAAGTGCATCAACGGCCAGGTACCTTTGTCAGCAAGGGAGACCCGATCGTCACGATCGCTTCCTCAGACCAACGATGGATCATCGCTTATCTTGATCGTGCCAACCCCTCACTCTTATCGAGCGACTCCCGGGTCGAAGTCCAGACGGAGAACGGCTCCCAGGCCGCCAATGCGTCGATCGTCGACATCGGCTTTCAGTACGAGCAAGTACCGACCGAATTGCGCCGGCGGCGAGATGTCTCACAGCGCGGCATTCCGATCAAGATTGCGGTTCCCGACTCTCTCTCGGTGCTGCCGGGACAATTGGTGCGGCTAGTCATCGAATGACTCAACCTTCGACACGACGGCGTGAAGCCGGAGTTTCGACCGAATCCGTGCGTGTCGGTATCGCAACTCGAGTCGTCGACGCTCCCGCCGGAGATACGTTTCTTCCAGCGCAAGCCTTTCTTCACCGGTCAAGACGTCCGCGAGCGTGGGATTTTCAAGACGCGCTCGCTGTGACTCGATGGAGTCCTCGGTTTGGATTTTGAGAAGACGTTCGTTGAGAATCGTCAACTCGTGGTAATCACGCATGGTTTGCGCGGCCACTTCGTTTTGGACCCGCCGCAAGTCCTCCTCCGAATGCTTCGCGTCGAACGCGGCGACGCGTGACCGATTGAGATTCAGGGAGTGAATCGGGAGATCGGTTTGGAATCGAATGCCGATACGATCGTCGTCGGAGTCCAACCGGTCGTCGTAGCGTGGCCCCGCTTCAGACGAAACAACCCGATGACGCTCGGCCTGAACCGCCACGCGGCGTGTTCGCAGTCGCTGCCGCGCCGCATCGATTCGTGCCGAGTCGCGGATCGCTGCCTCGACAACATTGTTCAACTCGGGAAGCGAAGCGGGCTGGGCTAGCAAGGTCTCGTCGACCCGCAGAGACTCGACCTCAACGGGATTTCGCGACAGGTCGATCCCCATGGCTTCGGCCAACTCTGTCTTGGCATGGATCAAATCGCGACGGGTCTCAAAACAAGCTTGGTCCGCCGCCTCGGCGGCCTCGATCGCTTCCGCGTGTTCCCTCATGCGTTCGGCCGCATCGTCACCGTTGACGTTTCCGCCCGCCCGCTTCGATGGGTCGAGGATCCTGGAACGCTCCAATGCAAGTGCTTCCCATTGCTCGTCGAGCGAAAGGCGTTGGCTCAAATACGCGACTTCGATTGCCGAGAGCAGCGCCGCTTCGCGAAGGCCGCGTACCGTTTCCCGGTGAGCCGCCCGCGCCGACAACGCGTTGCTTTCGGCGACACGGCGTCTCCATCGGCGATTCGCGAAATCGAGAGGAAACGTCAGCCGGGCGGAGATCTCCGTTTCATCGGACTGATCGCGCAGCGAGGTGTCGAGATCAAGCACGAGTTCCGGATTGGAAGGATCACTCGCGACGTCGATCGCGGCATCCGCCTGGTCGATTCGACGACGCGTTGCGCGCGCCGCAGGATGTTCGGTCTGCGCGCGGGCGATGATTTCCGGAAGCGCTAAACTCCACGCATCGGTCGTCTCAAGCAGCAAGGGCTCGGCGTAAACGCGTTGCGGCTGATCCGATTGCTCCGAAACCGACGCGGGTAGCGCGGTCCGCGTGGACGATTGAGCGAGGGGGGTGCAACCCAGGCAGACGGTGAATGCGAGCGGCGAGAGTCGGCCGATGAGCGCGGCTGAGAGCATTTGCGAGTCCCGTCTTTGTCTCCTGTTACCGGGGCACTTGTGTCCATCCGCTGAGTAGCGAACCGAAGCCGCTCGCGTCAAGTCGAACGTCGGCCCAAAGGATTGCGGGGCAAGGGAGCCTCCAACTACATTAGGCCGTCGCTGTAGCCACTAAGTCCCCGCTTTCATCTCTTCTCCAAGGGCTGCATCTTGAGTCTGTTTATCCGAGGCCCTGCCTCCAGTCGTTCCCATTCAAGAAGAGCTCGGGTGACGAGGCGGCTCCCCTCGCGCCAGTTGCGGCTGCAACAACTTGAACATCGCGTCGTGCTAGCCGCGGCGCCGGTCATCAGCGAGTTCTTGGCCGCGAACGCGGGCGGGCTTGAGGACGAGGATGGCGATTCGAGTGACTGGGTGGAGATCTACAACCCGGGTTCGATGCCGATCGATTTGGCCGGTTGGTCCCTGACCGACGATTCCAGCGATCTGACGCGTTGGAACTTTCCGTCCACCGTATTGGGCCCGGCGGATTCATTAATCGTGTTTGCCTCGGGTAAGGATCGAGCGATCGCGAACTCCGAACTTCACACCAATTTTTCGCTGTCAAGCAGCGGTGAGTACCTCGCTTTGGTCGACCCGTCGGGCGACATCGCGAATCACTTCGAACCGGAGTATCCGAGCCAATTCAGCAATGTCTCGTACGGCATGGAGTACGCCAGCGAAAACTTCGTTCAATCGGGCGACACCGCAAAGCTCTTTGTGCCGGTCGACGACTCGCTCGGGACGACCTGGCGCGATCCGGGGTTCGACGACAGTGGTTGGGCCGATCGTGACCTGGGTGTCGGTTTTGGAGTGATCGATCCCGGGTTCGATGTGCGATATGTCAAGGCACAATCCTCGGGGACATTCAATGGCGTCGTCAACTCGTTGGCGATCGCTGAAACAGTGCTTGCCACGCCAGCGTACCAGTCGCTGTCGGTGACCGAGCGCACCGACGTGATCAACTACTTGGGGACCGGTGGCGGCGGCCAGTTCGGGATGGATCACCCGTTTCCGACACAAACCATCGGGGAAAACATCGATCACTTCGTGATTGAAGCAACCGCCACCATTCAAGTCCCGACCGCGGGCGAATGGTCATTCGGTGTCAACAGCGACGATGGGTTTGGACTGACACTCAATCGCGACGGCGTCGAGTACACGTCGTCGTTTCCGAACCCACGAGGCCCCAGCGACACGATTGAGACGTTCGACTTGCCGAGCGCGGGGTCCTACGAGGTGCGGTTGGTCATGTTCGAGGCCGCCGGTGGCGCGAGCGTGGAGTTGTTCGCGGCCCCAGGGGCACACGCCGGTTTCTCAAATGCTTTCGATCTCGTCGGGGATGTCACCGCGGGCGGTCTTCCCGCCTTCGCACCCTACATCGCGGGCCAAAGCACCTGGGTCAGCACTGATATCCAAACGGACTTACTTGGCGTCAACTCCTCCGCTTTCCTTCGCGTGCCGTTCGACGTCAACGATACCAGTTCGATTGAGTCGTTGACGCTTCGGATGCGACACGACGATGGATTTGTGGCCTACCTCAACGGTGTCGAGGTTGCGCGTCACAACGCGCCCGCGACCACGCTGTTTGACTCATCGGCGTTGAGCGCCCGTGAGCCGCAAGACGTCATCGAGCCCCTCGAATTCGTCCTTGATGCGTCGCTCTTAGCGACGGGACCGAACACGCTCGCAATTCAGGGCCTCAACGTCTCGGCAAACGACGCAAGTTTCCTGATCCACCCGGAACTGTCTGGCACGACGTTGGTCAGTTCAACGCCAAGCTACTTCCGGACACCGACGCCGGGCGCGCTCAACCAGGACCCGGTGCTCGGGGTACTTCAGCGTGTCTCGATCGATGTACCCGCGGGCTTTTACGAAACCACTCAGACCGTCTCGATTCTCTCGCCGGATGCGGTCGCGGAGATCTATTACACCACCGACGGAAGCGAGCCAAGCGCAGCGACCGGTACTCTGTACACCGGTCCGCTTTCGATCGCGAACACGACCACGCTCCGCGCCGTCGCGATCGCACCGGACTACGTTTCGCTACCGAGTGTGACGCGCACCTTCCTGTTCCTCGACGATGTCCTGACGCAATCGCCAGACGGTTCCGCGCCGCCCGGCTGGCCCTCGTCGTGGGGAAACAACGTCGTTGACTATGGGATCGATCCGGAAGTGATCTCGCTCGAGGGAGCGTCTCAGGTCAAAGCGGCTCTGTTAGCATTGCCCTCGATCTCCGTCACGACCGCGCTGGAGAACCTTTTTGATCCGGCGACCGGCATCTACTCCAACGCCCAGCAGGACGGACGTGACTGGGAACGGCCCGCCTCTGCGGAGTGGCTCAACCCCAACGGAGAAGACGGGTTTCAAGTCAACGCGGGCTTGCGCATCCGCGGTGGATTCAGCCGCAGCGGCAATAACCCCAAACACGCCTTCAAGCTCTTCTTCCGAGGTGTCTATGGGGACTCGACGCTGAACTATCCAGTCCACGGTGACGCCGGCGTCTCCGAATTCCACAAGCTCGATTTGCGGACCGCACAAAACTATTCTTGGAGCTTTCAAGGAAGCTCCAGCAACAACTTCATCGCCGAAGTCTTGGCGCGATACAACCAACGCGATCTTGGCCAGCCTTACACCCGCAGCACCTGGGTCCATCTCTATCTAAATGGGCAGTACTGGGGCCTCTATCAGACACAAGAACGGGCCGAGGCGTATTTCGCCGCCTCGTATTTTGGTGGAGAGCGAGAGCAGTACGACGTCCTCAAACCTGAACGCGGTGCCTACCAAAATATCGCGACCGACGGCAATTTTGATGCCTACTTCGATCTCTGGTCGCAGGCCAACGCGCGTTCCCCCGACGGTATCACTCCGGCGTTCGTCGACGATGCAGCCTACCTCCGTGCGCAAGGGAAAAACCCCGACGGAAGCGACAACCTTGACTATCCGGTGCTTTTGGATGTCGACAACCTCATCGCGTACATGCTGGAAACGTTCCGGGGCGGAAATCTGGATGCGCCCATCTCCAATTTCCTCGGCAACGACCAGCCCAACAACTATTTCGCGATTCGCAATCGCGACGGTCGCGAGGGCTTTCGATTCTTTCAACACGACGGCGAGCACACCATGCGCAACGTCAATGAGAATCGCAATGGACCCTGGAACGCCGCGAACTTTGAAAGCGGTGTGTTCTACTTCAACCCGCAATGGCTGCATCAACAACTGATGGCCAACACCGAGTATCGGATTCAGTTTGCCGATACCGTTCAGCGCGCTTTCTTCCATGACGGGCCGCTGAGTGAAACCGCCCTTCTGAACAAGATCGATCAAGAAACGGCACTCATCGAAACCGCGGTCATCGCTGAGTCGGCTCGCTGGGGCGACGCCAAGCGCGGTGACAACTCACCGTTCGGGCAATCACATTTTTTGAACGCCATCGCGGGTCTCAAAAACAACTACATCCCGAACCGCAACGGGATTGTGCTCGATCAGTTTCGAAACACCAACCTGGTGCTGAAGGATTCCGAAGGCACCTACAACGTCGTTGTGCCGGCACCACTGTTCCCGTCCATTGATGCGCCCGCTTTCCTGATCGATGGGAGTCCACAACACGGAGGCATCATCGAATCCGATAGCGCCCTCGGATTCGTGTCGCCCGGCGGGACGGTCTACTACATGATCGATGGAAGCGACCCGAGGTTGACCGGAGGCGGAATCCATCCCGAAGCGCTCGCCTACGAATCATCACAGTCGACGATTGTCGCCGCAGGCTCCGTCTGGCAGTTCGATGACACCGGCACCGACCTCGGAACGAGCTGGCGTGACCTCGCCTACGATGCGAGTGGATGGTCCGCCGGAAACGCGGAACTCGGCTACGGCGATGGCGACGAAACGACCGTTGTTTCATTTGGTGGCGATGCAAATAACAAACAACGAACCACCTATTTTCGCCATGAGTTCAACCTGGACACCAGCGGCGTTCAGGGCGTTTCGCTGAGGGTGAAGCGGGACGATGGCGTGGTCGTCTATTTGAACGGAACCGAAGTCGCGCGCAGCAACATGCCCGGTGGTCCGATTTCCTACGGCACGCCCGCCAGCGCAGTCGCATCGGATGATGGAAACAACTGGCACGAATTCACCATTCCGGCGAACTTGTTGCAATCAGGAACCAACGTCCTCGCAGCCGAAGTCCACCAAATCAGCGCCACCAGCTCGGACATCAGCTTCGACGCGCAACTAATCATTGAGACACCGGCGAGTCCGCCTTTGATCCTCAATGACACGACGACAATCAAAGCGAGAGCACAGAGCTCGAGCGGTGAATGGTCGGCATTGAGTGAAGCGCTTTTCCGCATCCCAAATACGCCGGCCTCGCCCGACAACGTTCGCGTCACAGAAATCCACTACCATCCGGCGGGCAATGAAGACGCGGAATTCATCGAGATTACCAATACGACGTCCGGCGCTTCGTCGGTCATCGTCGACCTCGACGGCGTGACAATCACCGATGGGCCGAGCCTGCCGTACTTCGTTCCCGCGGGAACCCGCGTGTTGCCGGGTGAATCCATCCTGATTGTTCGGGATCCCACTGCCTTCGCGACCACTTATCCCACCGTCGACGCGTCGCAAATCGTCGGACCCTACGAAGGGAAATTGTCCAACGGCGGTGAACGCATTCAGATCGTGGACACTCAGGGTGCCGAAATCCTTGATCTCGACTACACCGATGCCGATCCCTGGCCGAAGTGGGCCGACGGTGTCGGAGGTTCCTTGGAACTTGTCGACTTAAACATCAGCGCCGAAGAAACCGGCAAACCCTATCACTACCGAGGAAGTTTGGAGCCGGGCGGATCACCCGGGCAGATCGGAGACGCGCCATCGGGAATCGTGATCAATGAAGTGCTCGCCCATACCGACGACCCGCTTTCCGACGCCATCGAGTTGTTCAATCCGACAGGGGGCGACGTCGACATCAGTGGCTGGTTCGTGAGCGACGACGGCGACACACCGCAGAAGTATCGTTTTCCTGGCGGCACCGTGATCCCCGCGGGCGGATATTGGGTGATCGACGAAGCGCAGTTCAATCCTACGGCGGCCAACGCCGATTCGCTTGTTCCGTTCGGACTCAGCTCACAGGGCGACTCCGTTTGGCTGTTCTCCGGCGATGGCGTTTCGGTGACTGGCTTTCAAGATCACGTGGCGTTTGATGCAACGTTCGGAGGGGTCTCTTTAGGATTGATCGAAGGGTCGGCGGGACGGCTGGTTCCGCTTGCCAACAGGTCGCTCGGTGAACTGAACGGGACCTTTGTCACATCCGACGTGATCCTTTCGGAAGTGAACTACCATCCTGAAACGCCTTCCGCGGCCGCGATCGCGATCGATCCGACCATCGACTCCGGCGGTCTGGAATTTATTGAGCTAGCTCATGCATCATCGGTGAGCGTCGACTTGGACAACTGGCGACTCCGCGGCGAAGCGAGTTACGACTTTCCCATGGGACTCCGTCTCGATCCGGGCCAGGTTCTGGTCGTGGCTTCGTTCGACCCCGCTAATCCCGTCAATGCGAATCGACTGGCGGCATTCCGGGTCCACTATGGAATCGACGCGGATGTCAACATCGTGGGCCCCTTCGCCGGTGGACTGAGCAACAGCCATGGAATCATCAAGCTTCAAGCACCCGACGATCCGCCCGCGGAAAATCCTACGTTTATCCCGCGGGTGACCGTCGATGAAGTCTTTTATGATGATCTCGCGCCATGGGACACCGACGCCGACGGATTCGGCCCGTCACTTCAGCGCGTCGCGGCCAGCACGCTCGGAAATTATTTCGACAGCTGGCGTGGCGAGACACCCACACCAGGCGTCATTTCGCGTCGACCGTTAGTTGAATCAATCCAGATCAACAGCGGAAGTACGACGCGCTCGCAAGTCACCCAATTGACCGTCACATTTGACTTGCCGGTGGGGGTCACCGAAGAGTCATTCCTGATCCGAGATCGCGAGACCAATACGCTACTGGAGAGTCTCGAAATCGCATCTCGGGTTATCGATGGTCAAACTGTCGTCGACATCACCTTCGGTGACGGTCCGCTCGTCGCGAGCCGAGCCGCTGGCAATTCGCTGGTCGACGGCACCTATGAACTCACGGTGCGATCCGATGCGGTCGCGACGCTGGAGGGGAATGTCGCGATGGCCAGCGACTTCCGGTTCGGCGAACTGGCAACGGACCAGTTTTTTCGGTATTTCGGCGACAGCGATGGCGACCGCGATGTCGATGGGCAGGACTTTGGAAGATTCGGCACCGCATTGTTTAGTTCTTCGGCCGATTCCAACTACGATCCATTGTTTGACTTCGACGGTGATGGCGATGTCGACGGTCAAGACTACGGCCCCTTCACGGCCCGATTCCTCACCTCGATCGGTCACTGAAATTTCCGGCAACCCCGCGCTATGTACAACAAACGATTTCCGAAACGCCCGACACCGAGAGCGACAACAATGAATCCGAGACTCTGGTCTCTCTTTGCCAGCCTTGTTCTTTCGGTCTCCTGGTCGACGACGGTGACCGGTGAGACGGTCATCGCTTTTTGGGATTTCAACACACCTTACGATTTCCCAAACGACTCAGCGCAGATTGTCCACGATGCGGCCATCGGCAGCGGGACGCTCTTTCAGCAGCGTGGGGACATCGATGGAAACGGCAAAGGAGGCGTGTTATTTGATGACTCAAACCTCGGAATCAACGTGCCCGACGGACGCGCGATGGCTTGGGATGACATCGCCAAGTCCGGTGACAACGATGCCGAATTCTTTATCGTGGTCGCGACCGAAGGCATGAAGGACATCCAAATTCGATTTGATCTTCAAGGCAACGGAGACCCGGGCACCGAGATTACGAGCTACGACTTGAAGTACGACCTCGATCCGCTGGAGGACGTGACGGTGACCGATGTAAACGGCACCATCAAAGACTTCCAAGACGGGACATCGATCACAGTGTTTAACAACCAGCCGCTCAATGCCAATGGTGACTCGTTCATTTCCCATTCGATCGACCTCAGTGCAATCACGGCACTCAACAACCAAGGGACGGTCGCGTTTCGATTCGATGACTTTGAGCAAAATGACTCGATGCGAATCGACAACATCCTGGTCACCGGCGTGACCGCCATTCCCGAGCCATCGTTCGCCGGGGCTCTTTTTCTCGTCGGCGGCCTCGCGGCCTGTCGCCGGCAAAGGCGGACTTGAGAACGCTTTCGATCTGGCATCCTTGACCTGCCGGTGTGAGTGGACGATGGTTTTATCGTCCACCCGCTCCCTTTGTTGGTTCGGTCCGAATGTCGTCGTCGTTCACCAAGATTCGCCGAGGTGCTGTCGCTCTCGCGGTGATCGTGGTTTTGTCCGTGATTGCCTACCGCTTTGTGGCGGGCTACGAATGGATTGAGTCGTTCTGGATGGTGGTGATCACGATTTCCACCGTCGGATACAGCGAACACAGCGGCGGCGATTGGGCGACCCAATTGCTTTCGATCTTCGTCATTTTGATGGGGACCACCGCGGGAGCCTACACGTTTACCGGCCTGATCCAACTCGTCCTCCAAGGCGAAATCGATCGCGCGTTCGGATTGCGACGCATGGAAAAAGAACTCGCCAAACTAAAAGACCACACCATCATTTGCGGCTTCGGTAAAAGCGGACCCGTGCTGGCTGAATTACTCGCTTCGCAAAACCGCCAGTTCGTGATCATCGAACTCGATGAGGCGAACCATCGGCTCGCCACCAGCCATGGATACCTCGCCATCCAAGCCGACGCGACGGACGAGGAGACACTGATCCGCGCGGGGATTCGCGGCGCCAGCTGCATCGTCGTCGCGTTGCCCACCGACGCCGAAAACGTGTTTATCACGCTGTCCGCCCGAAACCTGTGCCCGGCCGTTCGCATCGTCGCGCAAGCCGAGCAGGAGAGCACCTCCAGAAAACTTCGCCAAGCGGGTGCCAACGAAGTCGTGATGGCGCACATGATGGTCGCCAACTACATGTCCCGGCTGGTCACGCGACCGTCCACCGCTCAGTTTTTCATGTCATTGGCTCAGCCAGAATTCAAAGATCTGATCCTGGAGGAACTCTCCATCCCGGAGGGCAGCGAGATCGTGAATCAGTCCATCGCGCAACTTCGAATCCGTGATCACCACGAACTTCTTGTCGTCGCCGTCAATTCCGCCGACGACACGTTGGACTTCAATCCCGGCGGCGATCGAACATTCGCCGTCGGAGAGACCATGCTAGTCATGGGCAAACAGGATGATGTCGACGCCCTCGAAAAACGTTATCGCTTGATCAAGAGCTAGGCACGCATTTTGAAGACACCAACCGACGAAATGTCTGCGACTGACGTCCGAACGCTACCCGTTTGCCCCGAGCGGTTTAGAGTGACTTGATCTTCAGGTTTCGCCAGCGCACTTCATAAGGGCCGCTTCCCGATTTAATGCCATGGACTTGCAGCCCGATCACGCCCTTGGGGTGCGTTCGGTAGATTTCCTCGTCGGTTAGGTCCGCGATCAACACACCGTTGATGTAAGTCTTGATATTGGCACCCTTCGCGACCACGCGATACGTGTTCCAGCCATCGTTCTTGAAGTGATCGTGCTGATTGACGGCCTTGTCTTTTGACTGCGGCTCCGGAGACAACCAGCCCCGTCCGGTCGCTTCACCGTAAATCCACCCCGCCTGACCGGGCCCGGTCTCGATTTCGACCTGGGGACCATAAACGCGGCCGCCATACTTGTCGGCAAACTTATCCGCTTTGAACTTGGACCGGATCTGCACCCCAGAGTTCAATCCTTTGTCGACCTTGACCTCGAAAGTCAGTTCGAAATCGCCGAATTCGTCGGCCGTGCAAAGAAACGTGTTCTTACTACCCTCGGCGGTCTTGCCGAGGATCACGCCGTCTTCAATCTCGTAGGTCGCGTACCCACTCTTGATCGCCCAACCATCGAGCGACTTGCCATCGAACAGTGGCCGCCAACTGTCCTGGGCAACGACGCCCGTCGAGATCAAGAAAAGCACGAGACACATGGAAGAAAATCGTTTCATGGCTGAGATGCGGGGGTGAGAGGATTGGGTATTCTCAAAAGTGTAAATCAAGTCGACGGCGTCCGGTGGGTCGTTCGCAAAACGTTGAGTGACAAAGCAGAGTGTGTCCGGATCGCCCCCTCGTCACCAAAGGGGTCCGATCAGTCGGTGGCCAATTCGGCCCCGTCTTTCCATCCGACCACGATCGCTCGGTGCGTTCACCCATGGCGGCATGCGTCACATCCGTTCAATCGCCCGCATCTTCAGGGAGTGCGAACGCATAAAACCCGTCACCAGCGCGCGTACGTTGTTTTCCGGCGCCACCGGCGGCGATGATCACGAACTGCCGTCCACCGGCACGATACGTTGAGGGCGTCGCGTAGGCCCCCGCGTCCAGCTGGGTCTCCCAAAGGACTTCGCCCGTCGCTTTATCGAAGGCTCGAAATCGTTCGTCTTTGGTTCCGCCAATAAAGACGAGACCGCCCGCCGTCACGATCGCACCGCCGAAACTTTCGGTGCCGGTTTGGGGAATGCCTCGCTTGGTCAACTCGGGATACTCGCCCAAAATCGATCGCCACCAAAAGTCGCCCTCGTTCAAGTCGATGGCGTTGAGCTGCCCCCAGGGTGGAGCGATTCCGGGATAGCCTTCCTGGTCATAAAAGCGCTCGTATCCGAGGTGTGCGTAGCGGTATCGACTGCCCTCCGGTGCCGGTTTCAACTGCATGATGTTGGGACTGTTCGTCGAATTGACATACAGCACGCCCGTCGTTGGATCGAAGCACGCACCGGACCAATTCGCCCCACCGTGAAATCCCGGGATGACGACGCTACCCTGCAGACTCGGCGGCAAAAACGCTCGACCACCACGAATTTGCGACAATCGTTTGAGCACAAATTCACGATTCTCGGCCGCGATATTGGTCACGTTCGACTCATCGAAATGCTGCACCGAAAAGGCGGGCGGTTTCACCGGAAGAGGCTGCGTCGCCGAAGCGCTTTCGCCGGGAACATCCGACTTCGGTACCGGAACGTCTTTGATCGGAAACAATGATTCACCGGTCTCGCGATCGAGTAGGTAAACAAAACCCGTCTTCGTCACCTGCGCGACGGCATCCACGCGTTTTCCGCCATGAGCCACGGTGACCAAGTTGGGATAAACCGGTAAGTCGTGATCCCAGAGGTCGTGCCGGAGCGTTTGAAAGTGCCATCGCCGCTCCCCGGTCTTCGCGTCGAGAGCGAGCACACAGTTGGCAAACAAGTTGTCGCCGTGTCGGTCGCCGCCGTAAAAATCAAACGCCGCGGAACCCAAGCCGACGAACACCAGACCACGCTCGGTATCGACACTCGCGCCTCCCCACGCGTTCGCCCCTCCTCGATTCTTCCACGAGTCGCCGGCCCAAGTCTCATTCCCGACCTGTCCCGGACGCGGCACGGTGTTGAATCGCCAAACTTGTTCTCCGGTTCGAACGTCGAACGCTCGAACATCACCGGGCGCCGCCACACCGGGGCCTTCGCCATTAGAAACGCCCAGGATGACGACGTCTCCGCAAATGGCGGGCGCGGAAGTCGGTCCATATCCCAACGTCGCGATGTCGCGGCCGATGTCCTCGCGAAGGTCTTTGCCGCCCCGATCACCAAAGTCCGGATCAAGCTTGCCGGTTTTTGCATCGATCGAATAAAGCCGACCGTCCGACGTGCCATGAAGAATGCGTACTTCGCCATCAGCGCGACCGTCCGACCAAAAGGCGACCCCGCGATTGACTCCTCCCGAGGCCAGTGGGCCGGCCAGCGGACCGTAGTCTTTCGGATCGAACTCCCAAATCGACTTGCCCGTTGCGCCGTCCAACGCGATCACACGTCGGTTGGCGGTCGTGATGTAGGCGATGCCGTCGACCACGACGGGCGTGCACTCAATGGTTCGGCCCTTGCCGTTGACCAATTCGCCGGTCCGAAAAACCCAGGCGACGCGAAGCCGTTTGACGTTCTCTCGATCGATCTCCGCCAACGTGGAATAGCGCGAGCAACCACGGTCTCCACCAACGGTCAGCCAATCATCGCCCGACTGCGCGCCCACGCGAACGTTGATCGTGAACGCAAGAACAAGGAAGAAGATGTACTGCAAACGCATCGCTAAATCCCAAGCGTCACCGGTGCCTTACCGGATGGGATTCTAGCGGATCGATCGGCCGAGATCCTTTCCACAGTGCGGTGAAACAACGAAGCGGCGGCGAAGGGTAACTCGCGGGGTGCGTGCCGAGAGTTTATCGTCAGTACGGTTCTTTTGTGCTGGCGCGATCGATCGCGCCACTTCGCCGTTGAACGATTCGTCTGTACCGGTCGATGCAATGGCGGGAGATGGCATCGCTCGCTTCGAAGGATGGCGCGCGAAGTCCGCATGCCATCTCCCGCCGAATGATCCAATCCGTTCCGTCACACGATCACTGTGAAGTCATACCCGCGTAGCTCAGCATCACCGCTGGAAACGAGTACATCGAGCGTTGCATCACCGTCGACAACCATGCCGTCCTCGGTAATCAAGGAAACTTGAAAGTTCCCGGTCTCAGTGAACGCATCGAACTCGTAGTTGCCGCGTCTGTCGGTGACGGAGGTGTCGACGACGTTGCCATCAGCGTCGGTCAGTTGCACGACCATGCCTTCCAGCGGTGTGGTCTTGTCGCGGTCCCCACCGCCTCGATTTTGATTCGAGTTCTCCGACAGCGCGACCACGCTGCCACTCACCGACGGGGCGAA
Organism: Planctomycetota bacterium; assembly: GCA_038520195.1. Classification (GTDB taxonomy): domain Bacteria; phylum Planctomycetota; class Planctomycetia; order Pirellulales; family Pirellulaceae; genus Stieleria. The sequence goes on along the minus strand of JBCBLJ010000006.1, from coordinate 7,195 downwards.
AAAGAACACATCGTCCTGGAGCGATGTCACGCTGGTGTTGCGTTCAATAATGTCCGCGAGACTGGTCCGATTGATGACGCGAACCTGACCGCGGTCCATCGTGTGCTGATACCAAAAACGGTCACCGTCTCGAAGTCGCTCGAACTGATCGGCGATGATCGTCGTTGCGAGTTCGCCCAGCGAACCATCCCTGGTGTGGTCTTCGGCCAATAACCCAACCCACAGATCGATGTTGTCGATGTCACCGTAGAGCGTTCCGAGATTCTGTTGAAGTTCGACATCGCTCGTCAGATCCTCGAACGATTCAAAGGCTTCGAGTCCGTAGGCGACGCGTGTCCCGTTGTAATCATCCAAGCCGTGATCCCGGCCACGCTGGACATTGAGCGAGACCAAATCGAACCCTCCCGCCCCGGGTGGACCGAACAAGAAGTTCCGCAGACTATCGACGACTTGAAGATCGATCTCCTGCGAGACCACCGAGGAACCATACTTGAGAATCGTGTCTATTCCGGTCTCTTCCAAGATCGACGGGCTAAAGAATGCGTTGGACAGACTAATGGCGTCCTGAACCTCCACGCCGTCATTGCCAACAAAGCCGATCTCGTCCGTCAGCGTGCTGTGCCCGAATCGGAAAGCGGCCGTTGAGAATTCATTAGCGATCTGTGGATCGACTGTCGCATCGTATCCGCGGTAACGGGAGATGGCGTCGTCACCCAATAGCGCCGGAAGGAACTCGTTGTAGGTAATCGCTTGCAGCTGCGCAATGACGATCTCGCGGGCCTGTTGGTAGATTTCCTCGTCGCTCAACTCGGGCCTGCCCGCAGCGATGTCATCAGCGAGCCGGTTGTGTTCCCGCACAAAGAGGGCATGCATCGACGTCAGCGCGATGTTCTCCGCGGCGCGGACGTCACCCGCCAACAGATTGCCTTCCTCATCGGTCGGCAACAGCCCGTCGTCGGTAATCAGCAGACGACCACCCGCGAATTCGCGCAACGCATCGGCGGTTTCCTGATCGCTGCCGTAAACCTGTGACCCATCGATCCATGCGGTGATGATATTTAGCTGCTCGGCAGGATTGTCGGCGGAGTCACCGGTACCCTCGGCGAATTCCGAACGCGTCAATGGGATCGTGACTTGGCCCGTCCCGAACGGATCGAATAGTGGATCGCCAGTCGGCACTTGGATGTCGAATGCAACTTGATCGGCTTCATCGGCCGGGGCTTCGGACAAGTCGATATCGTGGTCGAGGAATTGCCCCCACATGAACACGAACGCCGAGAGTCCACGATCATTGGTGGTGCCTTCGGGATCGGCGGCGGACAGCAGATTGCTCACTTCCCGTGCGCTCGGTCGATCAACACCGGCCGGTTCCGAGATCCCATCGGCGTAGTCAGCCTCACCGACACGCAGCAGCTCGCTATGTGCGGAACCAAGCTCCGGATTGTCAACATTATTGCCGGTGCCATCGATGGTGCGGACTTCATCAGTCTCTCCAACCGGCGGATCCTGATGCCCTCGACCGATCCGATTGATCACGCGGAGTGCATCGTTGGGACTTCGATGTCCGTCACCATTCACGTCGGTGAACATCGTCTCATCACGGTTTCCATGCCCCATCGCGTTGATGATGACCAACGCATCGCGCGCCGTGACGGCGCCGTCGTTATTTACGTCTTCGGGCATTGAGTGATTGTGAAAATAATCACCCGCGAGCAACTGACGTGATTCGAGCGGTTCGCTCGCTAGTCGGCGCCGTAGCGCAACTCGCTTGGCGACTCGACTTTTCGAGCATTTCCTTTGCCGCCAGGTTTTCCAGAAAAGAGGCATGGCATCACCTTGAAGAGTAGAAAAGTCGGTGGGGAGTAGGCCGGCTCTACCTATTGCAGGACGAATTGTTTCGGTCGCTGTCACGAACAACGACGCGACTCTTGCCTCAACGTTTTTTTCGGCGACTCTTGCCGGGGAATCATCGATTTTTGGACGGAATTAAAAAAAGAAGTTTGGCGGTGGAATCTCGTCGCAAATACCGTTCGAACAACGGTCCCTTCTCTTCTCATCCGGTTTCTCTTCAAGGCAAACCAATGATTGCAACGCCAAAACAGCCGCGGGGGAGTGCGGATTCGATTAGCGAGTTGATGGTGGCGGCCCGCGATGGCGACACCGAAACGCTCGGACAATTGCTGCAGATGTATCGTAATTACCTAAGTGTCCTTGCCACGACACAATTAGATGGGCGACTTCGAAGACGACTGAATTCGTCGGACGTCGTTCAGGAAACGATGCTTGCGGCGCACCGCGACTTCGGCGCGTTTCGAGGCCAATCCGAGGGCGAATTGCTGGCATGGCTACGGCAGATCCTCATCAATTGCGTTCGGCACGCGGTCGAAGTCCACGTCAAAGCCAAGAAGCGCGATGTCCGCCGCGAAGTCGCGCTCGATGCGGCCACCAAAAAGGCTGACGACAGCATGATGCGTTTGGGCAGCATTCTCGCCGACCGAGGTCGATCCCCCAGCGAGGAATGCGGCCAGCGCGAACTGGCCGTCGCGGTCTCCGACCAGCTTGCCAAGCTCAAGCCGGACTACCGCGACGTGATTGTGCTGCGAAACCTGCAAGGGCTTTCGTTCGACGAAGTCGCTCAGCGGATGGGTCGAACGAAGGGTTCGGTCCGCATGTTGTGGTTGCGCGCGATGGAAAAGTTCAAGCAAACGTACGAGTAGGTCGACGCGTTCCTTCGCTTGTTCGTCCTTCTCGTCTTACGGCTTTGTCATGATCGCGTCCCCATCCGAAAGTAGCTTTGAATGGCCCGGCGGCCAACTCCCGGAAGCCAAACAAGAGCGGCTTGCCGAATTGATGGATGCCTACTTGCGCGGACTCGAGCGGGGACTCGCACCGACCATCGAAGAGTTGATCGACGACGACGAGTTCGAGTTGATCGAACCGCTACGGGGCTACATCGATCGCCTCGAAGACTTGCATCGAATCGCGGTGGGTTTCTCGCCAACGCAGGCTCCGCAGGAACCAAGTGGCGGCGCGAAGCGTCTCGGTGATTTCGAGCTGCTGGAGGAAATCGGCCGCGGCGGTATGGGCGTCGTGTATCGCGCGCGACAACTGACTCTCCAGCGAGAAGTGGCGATCAAGTTGCTCCCCTCCGGAGCGCTCCTGGACAGTCGACAGGTGGATCGATTTCGCAATGAGGCACAGGCCGCCGCAAGTTTGAATCATCCGAATATCGTTCCGGTGTATGCCGTTGGGTGTGAGCGCGGCGTCCACTTTTACGCGATGCAATTCATCGATGGGCAGGGCGTCGACGATCACATCGCCGAATCGATCGCCGATGGGCGACGTCCCGATTGGCGCTCAATGGTGGAACTTGGCATCCAAGCCGCCGACGCGCTCGATGCGGCGCACGAGATGGGTGTCATCCATCGCGACATCAAACCTTCGAATTTGATGATCGATCGCGACCACCGACTGTGGGTCACCGACTTCGGGCTCGCCCGCTACCGCACGGACGTCTCGCTGACACAGACCGGCGACATCGTCGGGACAATGCGTTACATGAGTCCCGAACAAGCATGTGGTGACTCCGCGTCAGTCGATGGGCGAAGCGATGTTTTCTCACTGGGCGTGACGCTCTACGAGATGCTCAGCCTGCGGCCCGCGCACGATGCCGAAGACGCGGTTGGCGTGTTACGTTGCGTCGACCAAGGTCTCACCACGCCTCTGCGGCAAGTTCGCGGCGACTTGCCATTGGATCTCGAGACCGTGATCGCCAAAGCGATGTCGGCGGATCGTCGAGACCGATACGACACCGCCGCCGATTTCGCGAGCGACATGCGTCGAGTTCTCGACGGACAACCCACCGTCGCGCGACCGCCCTCCACGCTGGATCGCTTGGAGTCGCGCATCGCGAAACATCAACGAGCCGTCGCGCTCGCTTTGATCCTCGCCACAGTTGGGCTGTTCGGATTATCGATCGGCATCGCGAAAATCGCCGCCGCAAAACGCGATTCGGACTCACACGGCCGACAGCTCGAACAATTCAAACAGGTCTACAACGATTCGTTCGATCGGCTCGGCCAACAGATCGAACGACTGGCCGAGACTCCCGGCACCGAAGAGATTCAAACGCAGCTGTTCCGCGAGATGTTGGCCGCGTACGAGAAATTGGCGATTCGCGCGGACCGCGATCCGCTGCTCAAGCAGGATCAGGCGAGACACTACGGCAAAATCGGCGAGTTGCACCACGAACTGGGGGACAACGCAAAAGCGATTGAGGCTCTTGAATGTTCCGAGGCAATTTATAAGGAACTGTGCCAGGCCGCGCCCGATGAGGTGCCGATCCGGGCGGCGTGGGGCATCATCCAAAACAACCTCGGCCAAGCGCGATATCGAAGCGGCGACTTCAAGCTCGCGGCGAAGTGGTATCGAAAAGCCATTCACCTGCAGGAACAACTGGCACCGGTAGCGACGCCCGAAGATCGCACGATGATCAAGAAAGGGCTCGCAACATCACTCAGCAACCTCGGTCTGCTGCTGGCCGATTGCGGTGCGACTTCGGAGGCGGAGGACGCATTCCACCGCGCGATCGGTCTTGCCGAACACGGTTCGAGCGAAGAACAACTCGCGACTTACCATTCCAATCTCGCCGGTTTGTTGGCCGGACGCGAGCCGAGCCGCAGTGCCCAACATGCGAAACAGGCGCTTGAAATCCAGTGGCGAGCCCATCAAGCCAAACCCGAAGATGCTGGGCTCGCGACCCGAGTCATGGTCTCACTCAACCATCTCGGAAAGTCGCTCGCAAAGCGTGAGGACCACCTCGCCGCCATTGAGGCCTTTGATCGTTCGATTCAAGTCGGTCGCCCGCTTCATCAACGTTGGCCTGATCAGCCCAACTACCGACGCGATCTGGTGATCAGCCTCAATCAGCGAGGTCTGTCGCTCGCCGCGAACGGTCATTCGCAGCAGGCCGCCGAATCATTCCACGAAGCAATTCAACTGCAACGCGTACTCGCCCAAGACTACGCCGACAACGCAGAAGTGCAAAGCATGACCGGTAGCGTGCTGAACAACCTTGGATTCCTACAAAGCCGTCTTGGTCAGACGGACGCCGCTCGCGAATCGTTCGTCGAAGCGGTGAGGTATCAGACGGCCGCGACTCAGCTGGCGCCCCAGATCGATCGCTACCGTGCGTTCCTCGACAAACACCGTCAGAACCTTACCCGATTCGGAGGCACGCTATGAGCGAGCACGTCGATCACCGAACTCTACGGCTGGAGCGCCTCGAAACACGCGCCTTGCTCGCCGCGGATGGCTTCGGTGAATTCACCGAATCGGATCCGCAAGTCAAGCATCACCACGGCGAGCGGCCTGGCGAATTCGACCGCAATGACCAATCCGAGTCACGCGACGGTGACCGCGGACGCGGAAAAGATGTCTTCGAGTCGCGGCGTTTGGCGAAGCGTTTCTTTGACATGCATCAGCGCGGTGGTCGCGGTAGAGTCGAACTGAACCTTCGTGCTCAATGGCATCCCAACGAAGGCGCGAACGCGATGTCGGTCTCGGATCCAACGCAGAGCCGCGAAATGATGACGACGCTGAGCGCAACGAGCACGCCCGAAGGGGAGCACAGCGCCGAACCGGTATTCGTCTCGAGAACCACCACGCCGATTCCCAACGAAGCGACTCCGGCGTCCATCGTGATTCGAATACCGTTTGACACACCAGCGACGACGGAACCTCTCCCGGAAACCGCCCCACGAGTCGCGACGCCTGCAGACCCGCCTGCAGACCCGCCTGGAGACCCTCAGCGCATCGAACGGCCGCCGGTGCTGTCATCCATTCTCGCGTCAGGCTCCTCGGTCTCTTTGACTCCATCCGAAACGAATGCCCAACCACAGGTGGACGAAGCCCCGGTGGCCTCCGGTGTCAGCGACGTGGATTCAAGACCGGGTGTTGATGCCGCGCCGCCGGATTCGGCGACGGAATCGAATGGATGGATCGAAAACATCGGGTTTCCAGGTGGTTTGAACGACTTGGACCCCGCACATTCAAGCGCTCAAGAATCATCGCCGTTGGCTCTAAGAGCATCCGCGCGAGCCATTTCTGAATCACTGCCGGTCGTTCGGGACGTGGCATTGGAAGCGTTGCTCGTCGGCCCCGACGCGATGATTGATCTGAGTGAAACGGTCGTTGAATTCACTCGGCCCGTTACCTCAGGCGGTCTTATCGATTTCGGCTTGCGAGCGACGATGGGCGTTCACCGATCGTTGGATTTGATCACGGAAGATCCATTCTTCGATGAGACCGATTTACGCGATCTCGTGTTAGCAGCGCTGTCGGAAGAATTTGACGAATCGCTGCCATTGTTCGATCGAGAATTCTTTCAGTTGCCGCAGGTCGACTACGCCGGTGCAACACTGCTTACCGCTGGGATCGTTAGCGCGACACATCGTCGACGAAAGTCCGATTCGCGACTCCTTCGAACGCGAAAGCGAAGCTGATAGTGGCTGGTAACAATTAGCAGTTGAGTGTTCTACGAAGGAGGAGGGGTCTCATTCGGGGATCGTTTCGACCAATTTCTGGAGCGCTGGAGACGAAGCGGAAATGCTTGCAGATTCCAGGCCAGGTGGACTGGGTTTGCCGAGGGTGTGCCAGTTGGCGAGCTTTCAAATGGTGCCACCCACCATATAGACAAGGCGATCTCGGTCGCTTATTCTCTGGCCGGAGGATTTTGACATGGGTAGACCGCTGCGGAATGAACAGTTTAGGGCCGATGAGGTCGCGATCGTGCACTGCGTCCAACGCTGTGTGCGTCGGGCGTTTCTCGCCGGCGTGGATGACGTCACTGGCAAAGACTACGGATTTCGGCGTGAGTGGATTCGCAGGAGGATGGAGGCTCTCGCTTCTGTGTTCGCGATCGATGTGCTGACTTACGCCATCATGTCCAATCACATTCATGTGATTCTTCGCAGCCGACATGATGTCGTCGCCGAGTGGACCGATGAACAAGTCGCGATCCGCTGGCTTCGTGTTTTCCCAGGACGACGAATCGAAGAACATCTCGGTGAACCCACCGAGCACGACGTCAAAACACTCGCTCGAAACAAGGATCGGATCGCCGAGATCCGTGAACGGCTCTCCGATCCTTGTTTCGAGCGAGTGTTTTGACGTCGTGCTCGGTGGGTTCACCGAG
>JBCBLJ010001174.1:0-1757 GCA_038520195.1 Planctomycetota bacterium | reverse complement strand
CGAGAGCATTGATTTTGAAAGTCCCACCGGTTCACTCACCATCAATGGTGGCACGGGCAGCGATCTTATCCATCTCGAGCGACTCGATTCTGCAACGGCGCTGACCTCGCTGGTGGTCAACGGCGACGCCGACTCCGACGCCATCCATCTGAATGAACTTGCGAGTACGATCACGGCGGAGATCAACGGCGGTGCGGACGACGATACCATCAGTATCGGACGCGAAGAGGATGGCTTGACCAACATTCAGGGTCCGGTCTCGATCAACCATGGCTTGCCGGCGTCTTCCGATAACGCAACCGGCACTTCGGCGATCATCGCCGCGACCGACGTGACGGAGGGCGTGACGGCAAAGTCTCTCACGGTTTCCGTCACGCTTCCGGTGGGCGACGAACTCAACATCAATGACCAAGCGAGCGTGGTTCCGCACACGTACACGCTCGACGAGACTTCCATCACGCGAGCGGGCAGCCCATCGATCTCGTATGCGATGGTCGACACGCTCAACGTCGATACCGGCAGTGCCGGCGACACTTTCAACGTCTTGACGACGCGCTCCAGTACGACGGTGACCGTCAATACCTTTGCGGGTGAAGACACGATTTCCGTCAGCGACTCCGGTGACGACAGCATTCTGCGTCTTCATTCTGGGACCGATGCCGATGACATCTCGATCGATTCCACTGGCGATCGAAGCGTGCTCTTGCTGACGACCGCGGCGGGCGAAGACGACGTTGAAGTCGCATCCACCGGTGACTCAAGTGGACTCGACATCCGGACCGGAACGGAAATCGACGTCGTGACACTCGGCGGCACCGGTACCGCCAGCGCAACGGCGATTCGATTGGGTGCTGACGATGACATTGCCAACGTCCGTGCGACCGCCGCCACCAGTTTCACCGACGTTTTCGGTGGCTCTGAGAACGACACCTTCAACATCTCTTCGGACGCCGATGGTGACCGAACCGATGCGAGCGGCGGCCCGGCTGGCAACCTCGACGGAATCCTTGGCGAGGTCTGCACACACGGTAACGACAACACCGTGGTGTCATCGACATCGGAAAGTGTGACCGCCCGGGGCGAGACAGTCACCGTGTCGACGACTCTCGGAGATGAGCTGAACATTGCGGATTCCGCGTCGTTCAATGTGAACAGTTACACGCTCAATCTTGACCAATTCGAGCGAGTCGGTGTGGCCCCGATCACCTATGCGGCGATTGAAACACTTAATCTGGAAACCGGGTCGGGCGACGATAGCGTCTTGGTGAGCAGCACACGTGCGGGGACTCGAACGACGCTCAACACCCGCGGTGGAACCGCAAACGTTGCCGTCAATGACACTGGTGATGCGAGCGTTTTCCTTCTCGACACGCGTTTGGATAGCGACATCGTCTCGGTTGCCAACACGGGAGACGCAAGTCTGCTCCGCATCAATACGGCGGCCGGAGACGACGACGTGACCGTGACGACGACCGGTGCGAGTGCCGGCCTCGACATCCGATCGGGAACGAATGTGGATGTCGTTACCCTGCTCGGCACCGGTGACTTGGCCGTTACCGCAGCGCGACTCGGCCCCGGCGACGACATCGTCAACGTGCAGTCACTTGGAACCACCAGCAGCACCGACTTGTTTCTGGCAAGCGGAAACGATGTGACCAACGTGACTTCCTCCGCCGACGGCAATCGCCTCGATCCCGGCGGGACACTCTCGGGTAACCTCGATGGCATTCTTGGCGAACTTTTCAACGAAAAGTTCG
>JBCBLJ010000696.1:0-4468 GCA_038520195.1 Planctomycetota bacterium | reverse complement strand
GAAACGCCTCTTCAGAAAAGAACTTCACCATTGGCGGCGAGCGCGAACGGTCTCACGGATGTTGTTTCGTTCGCTCAATTATAGATGCCAGCGGAAGCACGTCAGGTATTCGATCCGCGACATTCAATCGATTACCTGACGCACATCCGTGGAAGAATCATTGGACGGCCATCGCACCCGGTGGAAGAGGGTCTTCGTGGATGATGCGTGCCCCGTCATTGTCCACCTTGTAGCCCTGTGCGTACGGATCGACCGAAGGGCGTAAAGACGATTGGCTGCGTGGCTGGAAACCGTCGCCATAGATCGGCGCGTCACCGAGGATCGCGCCGCTTCCGACCGGCCCGCAGGCGTGGTTTTGGGTCAGGTACGGGTCGCAGGGATTTGCCGGGACGTAGTTGTTGCATCCACAATGGGCTTGTGGCTGTTGCGGTTGCACGTACGTGGGTGTGTTGCAGGTCGGCGCCGCAGGGATGGCCGCCGGGGCGGTCTGTTGGGCGGGAGCGCTCAGCCGATTGCACAGCCCACATCGGGCACCGCGACCGAAGAGGAAGTTCCGAAACACGCCGCAGCCGGTGCTGGTGGACAAGACGGCGGCAGTCGTCACGACTAGCAGAATGCGATTGTTCATCGAAGCTTCCACGATTTGCAAAGCGGTTGTATTCGTCGATCTCGGATTGAGAACCAGACAAAACTAGGACGCTCTGAATGATGTGCAAACGCAACATGTATTTTTTCGGCAACAATTTGATGTCTGCCCACAACGTGATTTGAATCCCCTCGTGCCTGTCCGCGTCGACATGTTTCGGTTGCCCCGCTTCTTCCGAATGTTCGCACTTTTCGTTGCCTTGACCGCCGTTTGCCGCTGCGCGGTCGCCAACGAACCGTGCGAGGATCGTACCGTGCTGGTTTCCACGCGTCATTTGACGAGCGACGTTTGTCGCGCCGAGATCGAATGTCCCGACTTGCGGTTCTGGTCTTGTGACACCGGTGCGTCTCTCAGCTTGCAAGAGTATGAGGCGGGTTTGCGACCCGATCGGCCGGTCGTCGTCTATTTGCATGGCAACCGCATGCCGGCTTCGGAGTTGATGAAGCGTTTCCAAACCGTTCGCAGCTTATTAAAGCCTCGCCTCTGTACCGGAGGCGTGGATTGGTTGGTTTATAGTTGGCCCAGTGAAAGAACCATCAAAGGGATCGATGATTTTCGTCTGAAGGCGAGTCGCTGCGATGCTCAGGGGCTGTACCTTGCCTGGCTATTGCGGCGCCAAGTTGAACGCGGCGTTTCGGTCAACCTCGTGGGTTATAGTTTCGGGGCACGTGTCGCGACCGGGGCGCTGCATAGCTTGGGAGGCGGCAGCTTGGGTGGCCGCCGTCTGAGCGGAGAAACGATCGCTGGCGCGCGGATGCGGGTTGCGTTGGTCGCCCCCGCGATCGATTCGGGCTGGCTCGCACCGGGCGGGTATCACCAGCGGGCGGCTGGGAACCTCGGCCAAATTCTGTTGCTGTTCAATCCGCGGGACGTCGTGCTCAAACGATACTGGTTGGTCGCGGGGCGGCGCGGAAATCGCGCGCTGGGCGTGACCGGGCTTCAGTCGCTTGCACCGGGTGCGGACGGCGAATGCGTACCGGTGCGTTCGTGTGACTTTTCTCCCGCTGTTGGCATTCGCCATGCAGAGCTTGGGTACTACATGGGAACGGGAAACGCGGCCCGCGAAGTCGCTTGGCTGATCAATGACGTCCGATGACGAGCCTTCGCCGGACGCCTTGGTTCGTGTGGCTTTCCACAACGATCGTTGGGTGCCGGCAGAATCAATGACGATGCGGCTCGAAGATTTGGCATTGACCCAGGCCGTTTGCGCGGTCGAAAGGATTCGCGGCTACGACGGTCGGCTCTTCCGCTGTGACGCACATTTGGATCGTTGGTCGAACACGCTGCGAGTGTTACGCATGGAGCATTGTCCGCGGGGTGCCGCAATGAAGGCCATCCTCGATCGACTGCTCGTCGCCAATCGACCCTGGATCGAGAGGACGGGTGATTTCGGGGCGCTCGTGATCGCGTCGCCGGGGATCGGAATGGGCCAACCGACGCTGATCGCCGACCTGTATTCAATTGACCAGATCTTGATTCGCCACCGCATTGGCGAAGGGACCCCGCTGGTGGTGACGAGCGTGCAGCAACCGCCAAACGAGTCGTGGCCGAGGGCTGCGAAGGTTCGTTGTCGATTGCATTACTATCTCGCCGACTCGCAGGCACGTGCGACCCAAACCGACGCGCTCGGAGTGTTGTTGGATCAGGACGGCACGATTACTGAAACAAGCATCGCGAACCTCTTGCTGGTCGAAGGCACAACGATCTTCTCACCGGAGTCGGATCAGATTCTCCCGGGAGTTTCGCTCGGGGTCCTGCGCGAACTCGCGGCGGCGAATGGAATGGGCTGGAGCGAACAGCGTTTGACGCCGGAACGGCTCGCGGCGGCCGATGAAGTGCTGTTGACGGGCACCAGTTGCGGCGTCTGGTTCGCAAATTCGATCGATGGAGCCAGCAAGAAACGCGGCCCGATCTACGCGACGTTACGATCCGCGTTCGAACGTTTTGTTCGGCAACAAAACACGGTTCGCTAGAGGACGCACCGGCGGCTACACTGGGCATTACCGGAAACGCAGCCCGTGAATGTCGGCCGCGAAAGAGGTTTCAAGAGTCAATCGCCCGATCCCCCGGCGGGCGCGGAGCACCGTTGACTTTCTGACGCCGCTTTCGGTCGCGGGAAGTTTCCGATAACGCCGAGTGCCCACTCCCTCCTTGACTCCCCCATGGACGCAAACATGTCGGCACGTCTTTTTTCTCGATGCGCAGTCTTGATGACGATCGGACTGGTTGGATTGGCCGCGAAGACGGTCGCCGAGGACGTCCGTTTTGCGGAAGACGTTCTTCCAATCCTGGAAACGCATTGCATCGGTTGTCACACCGCCGACGATCCCGAGGGGGGCTTCGTGATGGAGTCACATGCGGGATTGATGAAAGGCGGTGATTCGGGAACGGCGATCACCGAAGGGGTTCCGTCCAGCAGCCGCATGTTGTTAATGGCGACCAAACAGCTGAAACCGTACATGCCACCCGACGGCGAAGAGGGGCCCAGCGAAGCAGAACTTGAAGTATTGACGCGTTGGATCGAACAGGGCGCCAAGGGACCGGAAGGCGATTTGCCGATGAAGCGGACACTTCGAACACCAAAATTCAAAGCGGCTTCGGTGGCGTCTCCGATCACGGCGCTCGCCCGTGCGACCGAAGGTCAACGGATGGCGAAGGCTCGGTTCGGGGCGATCGAGATCGTTACCGGTACCGAAACGGTGCGAATCAAGGACAGCGACCTCGGTAAGGTCAATTCGATTTCGTTTTCTTCCGACGGGATGCGGTTGGCCGCGGCGTCTGGATTGACGGGCAGTTATGGACGAGCGGGGATTTATGACGTCGAAACAGGAACACTGCTCCAAGAATTGGTTGGCCACCGAGACATTCTTTATGCCGCCGAGTTTTCGCCTGACGGAAGCTTACTTGCCACCGCAGGATACGACCGCGTGATTTGGTTGTGGGACCTGCAGACCGGTGAACGGGTGCGAGAGCTGAAGGGCCACAATGGCGCGATCTTTGACCTCGCGTTCTCACCCGATGGAAAGGTGTTGGTAAGCGCCTGCGCGGATGAAACGGCAAAGGTCTGGAACGTGGCGACGGGAGCGAGGCTCGATACGCTCAGTCAACCCGAAGGCGAAGTGTTTGCGGTCGCTGTTACACCGGATGGAGCATTCGTCGTCGCGGGAAGCGCCGACAACCGGCTTCGTGCTTGGCGGCTGGTCTCCCGCAACGAAGCGAAGATCAACCCGTTGGTGGCGACGAGGTTTGTCGATGAAACACCCATCGTCGGTCTAACGGTGTCACCCGATGGCGAATCGGTGGTGACGATGGCCGAGTCCGGAAACCTGACACTGGTTCGAACCAAGGACTGGAGTCCGGTCGGGACACTCGAACCGCTCGGCGCGTCCGGAACGGATTTGTTTTTCGCCGAAGACGGCAAGAGCGTCATGTGTTCGTTGATGAGCGGTGAGATTCTGAGACGCCGGCTTCCCACCAGTTCGGGCGACGAACGAATGGAGTTGGCGACAGCAGCGCCGATTTACATGGACTTGGGTGAACCAATGACGCTCGACGAAGCAAAAGCCCGCGAGGTTTCGCGGTCGAAACCTTGGGCCAAGCAAGGAGACGTGGTGAGCATCCCGCGTCACGTGCGAATTCGTGGTTCGATCGCAGCGGCCGGCGAGGTCGATCTTTACCGTTGGCCTGCGCACGCGGGCGAGGTGTGGGCCATCGACGCCGACGCTTCAAAGGGAAGCCGCATTGACCCGATCATTCGAACCAAGGACTGGAGTCCGGTCGGGACACTCGAACCGCTCGGCGCGTCCGGAACGGATTTGTTTT
>JBCBLJ010000819.1:0-3744 GCA_038520195.1 Planctomycetota bacterium | reverse complement strand
GGTGCCGTCGCCGCCGTCAACGCGCGGGTCGGCGATTACCAACGCGCGATGCGGTTTCAGCAAGCCGCGGTAACCGTGGTCGAGCGAACCGGTCCGGCAAGGTTCGCACCACTCGCGAAGCGGCGGCTTGCGCAGTACCGCTCGAAGCTATCGGATTAATGCTCTTTACGACCCCGAACGCCACGGCGTCGGTCAAGGCGCGGGTGTTGGCGCGGCGACGTCGTGCAGTGTCGCACCTCGATCTTCGCTGAGCACGAGAATCGCGTAACGCTGTGCGCCTTTGGCGTCGCCGGCGCTGACGCTGGAATAATCAAACCGCCCTCGGCCGTCAGTGTATCCGTCTTTATAGAATCGGACGCCGTTGCCGTATCGGGCATAGACCTTCACGTAGGCCCCGGCAACGGGTTGATGCGTCTCGGCGTCGGTCGTCTGCAACTGACCAAAGCCTTCGCTGACGTAAGTGGTCAGGTTGCCGCCATAGTAAAGCGTTGTGCTTCGCGACGCGCCGACGCTGGCCTCGACCAATAAGGTTTGCGACTTCAGATTTTCGGGGATTGGTAGTCGTGCCGTACCGGTCTTCGATTTGAAAGCGACGGTGTCGGATCGGGTCGGTCGGACCATCGCGATCCGCTGCAAGTCCTTGCGGGCGAACGGTGCTTTGCTGAATAACAACTCGAGGTCGACCCCGTAGAGATTGACCTCGATTTGGTCCGCGTTGCGATGATCGATTCGTACCGTATCGTCTTCCAATCGGGCAATGACTTCGGGGACCGAAGCCGAAGCGCGGCTGTTGGCTCGTTCACGATCGGCGATCGCAAGGTCGGCGGCCTTGGGCGAAATCCCCGCCTTGTCGATCTCCTTGCCTTTTGCGTCGACCGAAACCAATTGGCCGGCATCCATCAATTCAAATCGCTGGCTGACGTGAGCCCCCATTTCCGCGAAGCGGTTTTTCCAGCGGGGAACGGGATGTTTGGCATACGACTGGGCGATATCGAATGCCTCACGATACTCGCCACGATGGAGCGCGAGGTAGCCCGCCAAGTAATCGTATTGCAACTGGCTGGGGGTCGTTGTGCGATCAATGGACTGGAATGCCTCGATCGACTCTTCGATCCGGTTCTGGAGAAGCAGGTAATAGGCGAGCGGCAACTTGTCTTCCGCGCCGATGCCCGCCTGGTAACCGATTCGACGAGTGAACTGTTGGTACTGGCTTAGGAATTTGGGGTTAAGGATTTCGTTTTCGGCTCCGAGTCGATGGATACGGGCTCGAACGAGCGGAGCGTACTCGAGGTGTTCGAGTCGTCTTCGTTCGATCGCGTCGACGGTCAGCAACGTCGACTTGAGGGCCGGGCCGATTCGCGCGACGAGGTCGCTTCGTAGGTTGAGGAAATGCGAAATCGCGGCAGCGTCTTTGTGATAGAACCCGTAGCCCCAGATTTGCGTGTCCGCCAAACGCGAGTCACCGTGAACTTTGGTGATCGCGTCATAGACGGCCTTGTCGCGTAGCCGGTGATAGACTTCCGCCCAATTGAGTTCCTTGAGGTTCGCGGTCGCGAGAAAGTCCGTGATCTGTTTGGGCGTCCCTGTGCGAGCGATCGACTTCCAGGTGATCGACTCGTCCTTCCATTCATCTTGTACCCGGAATGCTTTTTCCTTGCCTCGCGCGAGTAGGTCCTCTTCTCGAGACACCGTCGCCGGGTAATGAGCGAACTCACCCGCGACCGGGAAGTAGAAATTGTATTGCACGCTCGAAACGGCGAAGGGGGCGAGCCGAACCGTTTTACTGTCGGTCACTTGACTTCCTCCCAGCGGGATGCTGCCCGCGGGGATTTGCCAAAACAGTTCAACCAGTTGTTCCTTCGGCGTTGGATTGGAAATCACAACCTGACCTTGGTACGCCTGTCCGGTATGGAACTGATCCGGTTCGGCGATGTCACGTTGGTCGAATGCGCTCTTGGTCGTGACGGGCTGGAACAGTTGGCCGATCAGAACGTCGGAGTCGCCTTGCACCGGTGTCAATGATCGCAATCGTTTCGTGACGAGCGCGACGGCGTGTTCCGGCTTGTAGATCGTTTCGGGCCGCGTCGGCAACGAGACGTCACCGGACTCGAGCGGGAGACCGGACATCGCCAGCGCGACGAGTGCCGCGTGTCGGTTGTCGGCACACCGAAGCAGATGCTTGGACACTGCCGGCGCCGCGACTTCGTTCGTGATGAACTCATCATTGGCCAGATCATTCCAGAAGGGATTGGCCTGCAAGAAGGCCGCGGGCGCTGGCCCACCGATAACACGGACGCGATCCCAATGGCTTTCCGCCCACTGCTTGGTGCTGTCGAGTTGTTGATACAGTGAGAGTCCTCGACCCGCTTTGCCTCGAGACTGCAGCATCATCCCGAGGGCCTCGACCTGCGGCGACTTGGCTTCTTCTTCAAACTCAGCGAGGGAACGTTTGCGCTTCGCGGCTCGTCCGCCGAACCCGCCTCCGCCGCCCCCGATTCCTCCCGCCGCGGGCGGTGCCGGTGCGCCCTCGTAAACGCCTCCGCTGATCGAAAGGCTATCCATCGACATCCGATCGCGAGCACTGTACGCGAGACCGGCGCGGCCACGTGAATTGTCGGCCAGACCATCCATCCCCTTTGCGCGCAGTGCACTCTCGATCTGCACGCGGAGTTCGTCGTGGTCGTCTTTGAGTAGTGCGATCGTTTCGGCCAGGTCGCGTCGGATTTGGGGACGCATCGACGGGACGCGAAGCGCTAGTAACGCCCGCTCGGCGGCGGATAGCTGTTGATAACGCCACAACGTGGTGTAAGGGCTGAGGTCACTTTCGAGCAGCCAATGGTCGACGAACTGCTTTTCCTTTTTGTTGCTCAGATAGGGCTGGATCACCGTGACGAAGAAGTCGGGGTCATGCATTCGGAGAAACAGATGCAGTTCGTGGCACGCTAACTCCGAATACTGGTTGAGCTTCTCTTCCGGCGATAGCGTGTGCCATTGCCCAAGAACCTGAAACTCGTCCAATCGACTGTCACCGGCCAGTGTCCGGTAGAGGTCCAAGAGCGAAGCGACATCGGCATAGACTTGAACCTGGGCCGAACCGAGACTGGCGAGATCAAGCGGCGACTCTTTTGAAACCACAGAGACAGCTCGCTCGAACGAAAAGCCCTTGTCCAGTGGCAGCGAATTGGCCAGCCTCAGATCGACCGGTTCAAGATCTTCCAGTTCGGTGGCGATCGTGCGTCGAAGGACGTTGACCGGATCGACCACGATGACTTGCAAGATCGGCATGCCCGCAACGGCGTCCGCAGGGATGGTCAGTGACCCGGACGCGTCGGGTTTCAGGTTTGCGGCGATCACGCCGCTGTCCGACAGGAAATCAAAGTCGGACGAACCCGCGGTGGCGGCTTCGGCTTTCGCCTGTGCACGGCCAGCGTAGTCCGCCTCATTCGGTGCGGCGGCGGAGGCTTCCGGACGTTGACCCGTCTTCGCTGCCTGACTGGAGTTGGATGTCGTCTCAGTCTCCCACGGGTTGAGCAGGATGCTTGGCTGAGGCAACATCACGCCCGGATACTTGGCCGCGTAGCGACGGCGTAGCACATACTCGTATTCGTCACCCAACCGAAGATCGCTGACATATCCCGATCGTGCGAGTGAGAGTCGGCGCCCTTTGAGGCGATGGAACCCAAGGTGCAGTTTTGCCAGGGGTGATGGTTGCAAGTAACGCGATGCGACGACATGAACGCGCGC
>JBCBLJ010000725.1:0-4311 GCA_038520195.1 Planctomycetota bacterium | reverse complement strand
GGAAACGCCGCGCCGATTGAAACACTCTGGGGGCAATACGCGGCGATTGAAGAAGTCTCCTTCAACCGGGACAACCAAACTATCGCCACGTGCGGAACTTGGTGCGCAAAAACGTGGGATTTTCAGAGCAACGACCGACGATCGTTTGGGATGGACTTTCACGTTCGGATTCTCGACGCCGCGATCGCGAACGATTCCCAAACGATTTACACCGCAGACGAACGCGGACGTCTGAGCGAGTTCTGTCTCGAGACCAAATCACATCTCGAGACCATTGGCTCGAGCGAAACCAATGAATCCTTCCGTTCCGTCGATGTATCCAGCGACGGACAAATGGTCGCTTGGACGTGTGATGACGGGTGTGTCTACGTCCGCGACCGAATCTCGCGGGAGACGGAGTGTTTTTCCGGTCACGAGGGCAACGTGACCTCTGTGAGTTTCGCCGACGACAATAAAGGTGTTTACTCATCGTCGAACGACGGGACGGTGCGGGCTTGGGAATTACGGACCGGCGAGTCGACGGTGGTGCTTGAGTCGGATCAACCGCAAACGAATGCCCTAGCGAGTCCGTGCGGCCGTTGGTTAGCGGTCGGTGACAAATCCACGATCCAGGTTCTTCAGACGGGTTCCTACGGGATCGTCGCGTCGCTGCGACGAAAACGGGCGTACACCGAAGACGGCTACGACATGGCGTTTTCAGAGGACGGGGAGATGCTCATTGCCGCGTCGGAACGCTCCCAGGCAACGGTTTGGTCGATTCCGACGGGTACCGTTATCGGGGAGTTGGTCGAGCATTCAATGCCGATCCGGAGTGTTGCGTTTTCGCCGTGCGGAACGCGTGTGGTCACCGCATCGCGAGAAGGCACGATCAAACTCTGGGACACGAAGTATTTCCAAGTGGTGCTTTCTCTCCACGGCTTCAGCGGCTACGCCGAGACGATTGACTTCTCCCCCGACGGCGAAAAACTCGTCGCAGGTCTGTACGATGGGTCAATTCAAGTCTGGGAAACGTTGGCCGAGAGTAGGCGTCCAAAAGAGTGAGTGTGGAAAACGTGAGCGGCGCGCACGCCGATTCGACGAGTCCAAGTCTGTTGGTCCGCATCAAGGACTCCGCTGACGCAAGGGCATGGCAGGAGTTCTTCGATCTCTACTCGCCCCTGATCTATTCCTATGCGCGGCAACGAGGACTCGATCACGAAGACGCCGAGGACATTCGATCGTCGGTTTATGAGACCGTTGTCAAACATATTGTCGAATTCGACTATTCCCAGGGGAAGACTGGGTTTCGCGCTTGGCTACGGACGGTGGTCCATCGGCGCGTGATCGATCTGTATCGCAAGAAGAAGCCAGAGTCCGCTGAGAGCAGTGACTTGCGGAACCTGGAAGATCCAACGCAGACCGCGGATGAACTTTGGGATCAAAATTGGCGTCTGCATCACCTCAAGCACTGCGTCATGGAAGTCGGGCGACGGGTCAACCCGGCTAGCTTTCAGGCATTTCGGTTGCTTACCGAAGAAGAATGCACCGTCGCGGAGGTCTGTGACCGGCTGGCGATGACACCGGGCCAGGTTCACAAAATCAAATCGAGATTCCTGGAGTTGGTGCGCAAGGAAATGCGACAGTTCGAGTGCGAATAGGCACCACCGTCGATTCGAATTTTGCGTTTTCTGCGTCAGCATCAAACACCTCACCCGTAAGTCAGTCGGGGGACATTACTCCGCGATTGCAGTTTGACTTGAGGTGAAAGAAATGTGTTGGCTTCGTTCGATTCCCCAAGCGGTTTGGCTTTCCTGTTTGACCGTTCTATTCGTCGCGTCTCGGGCTCAGGGAGGATTTATCACCAATGGAGACTTCGAAACCGCAGTGCCACCAAACGGTACGGGCGGTGGCTGGACATCTTCGGGGGTGAATTTCGGAGGTTGGTTTGCGACTGGTGGGAATCCCGCCGGGCACATGTTGCTCAATCTCAACGGTGTTGCTAATCAAGATCCCACCGTCCAACAAACGGTATCCGGGCTGACGATCGGCCAGCAGTACACTTTGAGTTTCGACTATGCGCTGCACGTCAATTCGTCTGGAGCCAATGGAAATTCGTTCGGCGTTTTCCTTGATACTCAGGCCGATCCGCTCGCCTTGGATGCCTCGAACGCGATCTTCATCGGCGAGAATCTGTCGACAAGCTACGTGACTGAGTCGGTGTCCTTTGTCGCGACGAATTCGACCCACGAATTATTCTTTGCGGGGGAACTGGATGACCGAACAAACGGCGGGTTGGGTACTTCCGATGTTTCCTACCGATTGGACAACGTCTCACTCGTCACATCGGTCTCCGCGGTTCCTGAACCGGGCGGCATGCTTGTTTTTGTCGCGGGATGCCTGAGCGTTAGCTTGAGAAGACGAAGAGAGACGGCCAACGCTCGAGTCCGCAAAGGACGTCGCGTTATCGCGTGAAGTGTTGGCGTCGCCTTCTTTGAACCCTACCCGGGCTCGCCGATTCCCTCATGGGCTTCCCGGATGGCATCGGTCCAGTCGCCCATCTCTCGCTGTCGAACGAGCTTGAGGCTCGGATACCAAGGTGTCGTTTCGCCCGAGCGGAGCCAGCGCCAGTCGGGGACCTTGCCTAGTAGGAGTGTGGTGGGCACGCCCAGTGCACCCGCGAGATGGACCACCGAGGTGTCGGCAGAAACGACGTGATCAAGGTTTTTCATCACGGCGGCGGTATCGGTGAACGCCCCTCCGCTCGTGTCGGTGTCTTCGGGGAGACGGCTGATCGCGTCACCGAAATCGACCTGGCTAAGCTGTTCCGATCCAAAGCCGAATTGAAGGCTGACGAGGTGGACGGCGGGGTCTTCCGCCAGCGGCCGGAACGCTTCCAGCGCGATGCTTCGGTAGACATCGGCATGGTGTTTGGGATTGCCTTGCCAAGCGATGCCAACTCGCTTGCGGTCGTCACGGCCCATGCCGTTTTTCTCCATCCAGTGATGCCAGTAGGTGACCAGGGGATCGGAGACGTTGAGGTACCCTTTAAAACCGCCATGTTCGATGAAGGCGTCTTCGCCGAAGGGTAGGCCGGCATGCGTTTGGTACCAACCATCAACGGCGTCAAAGAGGGAGGCTTGAAAATCGGTCGGTGGGATCGCCGCTCCGACCGGAAGCAAGGAGTGGATTCCCCTCGCTGAAGTAAACAACGGA
The DNA here is from genome assembly GCA_038520195.1 of Planctomycetota bacterium. Taxonomy (GTDB): domain Bacteria; phylum Planctomycetota; class Planctomycetia; order Pirellulales; family Pirellulaceae; genus Stieleria. Next base: position 1,119 of record JBCBLJ010000725.1, on the reverse strand, counting down.
ATCATCTGGGGGTCGGCTTGCACCGTCACATACGCGCCGGCGTCGGCGAGTGTGGACGCCATGCGGACAAACTGGATCTCGTCTCCGCGTCCCTGTTCGGAATACAGCAGGATCGACTTGCCGGTCAGCGGCTGACCGGTCCAGAGCGGTGCTCTTGAGGGTGGCCGCACCATGCCCGGCATCTGCCAACGCCAACGATACTCGGGCCAACCGCGGTCATAGTCACCCAGAAGCAGATAGATCACGCCGAGGTTGCGGTGCAACTCCGCATCTTTGGGCGCGATTTCGAGTCCCTTTTCGTACCAACTCAAACCCTTTTCGATTTCGCCGGACCAGACCCACAAGGTGCCGCGGTTCTTGTAAACCGAGAGGTAGTTGGGGTCTTGTGCGAGAGCTTTCGCAAAGCACTCGTCACTCCGTTCGATGTCTCCGGTCATGCGGAGCGAGTTGCCCAGATTGTTCCATGCAATGGGAAACTGATCGCGGAGCTGGATCGCTTCTTGGTACGAATCGATCGACTCACGGAAGCTTCGGCGATCAAAAAGCGCGATCCCGAGATAGACGTGAGCTTCGGGGTTCCGCGGAGCCTGTGCGATCACGTGCCGGTAAACCTGCTCGGCTTCTCTGAGTCGGCCGGATTGATGAAGTTTCCAACCTTGACTCAGGACTTCCGCGATCGTTGGCATCGTTTGCTCGTGCAGTCGGTGGGCGTCGAAAAACTGCTTCTCAACAAAAACAGGGCGACGATGATCGCATCGTCGCCCTGCTCGGTCGAGTGGTGGTCGGCTAATCGACGGGTTAGTCGAGGAACCCGACGAGGTCCTGGCTGCGGCTCGGCTGTTGAAGCTTGCGGACCGCCTTGGCTTCGATCTGGCGGATTCGTTCGCGAGTCACCTTGAAGATATGACCAACTTCTTCGAGCGTGTAGCTGTAGCCATCACCCAGTCCGTAGCGAAGTTTGATGATTTCGCGTTCCCGGTACGACAGCGACTTGAGCACGTTGGTGATTCGGTCGCGGAGCATTTCCTGCGTGGCGCCGATCTGTGGACTTTCGGCGGTTCCATCGGGTAGCAGGTCGCCGAATTGGCTGTCTTCACTATTTCCGACGGGACGGTCAAG
>JBCBLJ010000929.1:0-3087 GCA_038520195.1 Planctomycetota bacterium | reverse complement strand
CAACTCTCAACTCTCAACTCTCAACTCTCAACTCTCAACTCTCAACTCTCAACTCTCAATGAATCCCAAGCTCGCTCTCCTCGCGGTCCTTCTCATCGCCGGTCCGGTGGCGGCACAAACTTCGCCGAGTGAAGCGGACTACTACCCGATCACGACGTTCGAGATTCCGGAAGGCGTGGTGCTCGAGGCCAGCGGATTCCAGCTGATGCCGGATGGGAAGATGGCGGTCTGCTCTCGTCGCGGTGAAATCTGGATGATCAGTGATCCGTTCTCAACGGAGATCAAGGCGGATCAATTCAAGCGATTTGCTCACGGTCTGCACGAAACCCTGACGTTGGCCGAGCGCGACGGATGGCTGTACACGACGCAGCGCTGCGACGTCTCGAGGCTCCGTGACACCGACGGTGATGGGGTCGCAGACGAATTCGAGGTGGTCAACGATGATTGGGCCATCTCCGGAGACTACCACGAGTATGCGTTCGGCTCGAAGTTCGATTCGAACGGCGACATTTGGGTCGTGCTGTGCTTGACCGGATCGTTCAACTCCAACGTTCCCTATCGCGGCTGGTGCGTTCGAATCAACAAAGACGGAAAGCTTATTCCGACCTGCAGCGGCATTCGGTCGCCGGGCGGCATTGGTGCCAATCATCTCGGCGATGTCTTCTACACAGACAACCAAGGGCCTTGGAATGGAACCTGCTCGCTCAAGCACCTTCGCGAAGGCAAGTTTCTTGGCCACCCCGGTGGCTTCAGGTGGTACGAATTGGCCGAACAGTACATCGGTCCGAAACCCGAAGAGCCCGTCAGCGGGAGCCGAATCATGACCGAAGCCGAGCGGCTTCCGAAGTTCGAACCGCCGGCGATTCTTTTTCCTTACAACAAGATGGGCAAGTCGGCGGCCGGTGTCGCCTGCGACACGACCGCCGGTGAGTTCGGTCCCTTCCACAATCAAGTGTTCGTCACCGATCAGTCGCACAGCACGGTGATGCGATGTTTTTTGGAGAAGGTGCAAGGCCACTACCAGGGCGCTTGCTTCCCGTTTCTTGAAGGCTTCGAAAGCGGATCGCTCGCGCTGGAGATGACCGACAACGGCAAGCTTTTCGTCGGCGGCACGAACCGCGGCTGGGGCTCACGCGGTCGCCGACCTTTCGCCGTCGAGCGTGTGGATTGGACGGGCAAAGTTCCGTTCGAGATTCATGAAATGCGAGCCAAGCCGGATGGTTTCGAGCTGACGTTTACGAAACCGGCCGATCGTGCGACGCTTGAAGACCTGAGTTCGTACCGGCTCAGCACTTACACGTACATTTTCCAATCGTCCTACGGCAGCCCGGAAGTCGATCATACGGAACCGACGATTCGCAAGGCCGCTGCAAGTGCCGACGGGACCAGCGTGCGACTTATCGTCGACGGGCTCCAACCCGGTCACGTCCACGAATTGCATTGTGAGGGCATTCGGTCCGGTGAGCACCTGCCACTCCTGCACGCGGATGCGTACTACACACTGAACTACCTCCCAAGCGAAGGTTGATGTCCCGGTCGCCCGCGCAAAGGCGACCTGGTCTATCGCGTCACAGTGGTGTGCGTCTGGGAGCGCTCGAGGATCGATAGAATCGCTGCGGGGTTCACCCGGCGCGATGGCACAGGCTTTGCATCCGTCGAGGGTGCCATCACCTCCAATCAAGAGAGCCCGCCATGGACGAACAAGTCGAAGCAACGCTCCAAGCTCTGCTGCGAGACGTCGAGAACAATCGCCTGGATCCTGAGGAACGCCGCGAGTTACAACACGCCATCGACGAGTTGCAGGAGAGTCTTGATCGTTTCGACATCAGTTCGGCAAGTCTCGCAAAACGCCTCCACGAATCGACGCGGCAGTTTGCGGAGCAACATCCGCAACTGGCGCTTCAAGCCGGTCGGTGCGCTGACATGCTCGCCCAGATGGGAATCTAGTTCGAGCCTGCGCGGCTTTCTGGGAGCCTCCGACGGGAGGCTGGTTGGAGCAAAGTAGTGTCTCCGGGAACAGTGGATGCCGCGACGCCGGTGGGACGGTCACTTTCGCCGGCTTGCCCAGCAACCCAGGGCGGACACAATCGCCAATGTCGCTCACCAAGTTTCGTCGCGCTGTGCTTTCCCACCGCAGTCCTCTTTACATGCAGTGCTCTTTACCTGTTGTATTCAAAGTGAACTCGGTGATGGGTAGCGGTCGGAGAGGCGCAGCCCGCGGGCGTTGGACGCCGGATAGGCAATAGGAAACCCTTCCACGTGGATTATCTGGCTGCACCTTGCCAGGGGGCGTGAAATGCGACACGCTATCAGATAGGCGGGCTTGATTCGCCGTCCGATACAGCCGGATCCAGAGGTTGATTCGTGTCGATTCACCGTCCGGCTTGTTATCCCCGACTCAGATTGAGCAGAGAAATGTTGAAGAAGTTTATCACGCTCGCCTTCGCGGCAATGCTGGCCATCTCGGTTGGTTGCGATGGCGCTGCCGACACGGCGGCTGATAAGGCGAAAGAAGGCGTGGATGCGGCGACCGACGCCGCGAAGGATGCTGCTGAAGACGCGGTGCCGGATGCCGCGAAGGACACCGTTGACGGTGCGATCGATGCCGCCGGTTCTGGCGCGAAGGAAGGAATCGACAAGGCCGCAGACGCGGTCGGTGGTGGAGAGACCGAAGAAGGCGGCGATACGCCCGAGTGATGCAGTCAGAGAAGTGGGTCGACGTTCCTTCTGCGAACGTCGGCTCCGACTCTCTGCTCCCGCTAACTCGCAAAAGCACCAATTGGTGATGCGAGTTCGCCTGACAAACCGCTCGCTCCTAATTGGGACCATGCGAGTCTGGCTGGGAAAGTCGATTCCCGCCCAGCAAGACTATCAAGCCTGGCTCAATTCTTCTTGCGCATGGGTCTTTTTCGCTCGGGTCACCGGCTTCGAAGCCCATCTCACGGAAAGACACGGGTTCCGTTCGCGTATCTACGCCTGCCCTGGCCGGTTGCCCACCGCCCTTGCCGGCTGCCCACCGCCGGCATCTTCCAACAGAGGTTGCGCTAACTTCCCGTTCCACGCGTGACTCACCGGCACTCAACCTTT